>JAQYBD010000099.1 GCA_029338835.1 Selenomonadaceae bacterium
GCTCTACAACCTGCATGGCCTGCACAATGGGCCTGGCCCCAAGGCAGATGGCGCCTTCATCCGCAAGACCGTCAGCAGGATGGCAGATTTGCCGGGCAAGAAGTCGGTGGCAATCGCCACGGGCGGCTGCATCTGGCAGGATTACAGACTGCTGGGGCTGAGCCGTGGCGCGACGCGCTTCCTGTCGAGCCAGGAAGCTGCTGCCCTGGCCAAGGAAAAGGCAGTTCCTGTTACGCGGGATGAGGCGAGCGGTGTCCTGCAGTTTTCTTATGAGGAAGACAAACATCACTATGAGGTCTGGTATGCCGACGCGGAGACCGTCAATGCCTGGATCACGGAGGTTGCGGGGCTGGGCATCAGCGACGTGAGCATCTGGCGTCTTGGCAGCAATGGCGATGAGATGATCCGGGACATCCATCCTTGAGATTTTTAGGATACAGCATCAGCAGTAGAATGGGGAGTGTTTTTCGTGCGCAAGAATCGGACCGTTATGAGTGCCGTGCTCGTCATGATGATGGAGGCTTCGTGGTCGCTTTCCGTGACGCCTGTCGCATCTGCTAGCGCTGCGGAGGCGCAGACGGCACAGTCTGCATCATCAGGGCAGTCAACGGCAAAGACAAGGGCAGCTGCAGTGCCTACTGTAAGTGTGCCGCAGGAAATCCATGAGGCGCTTGCCCGCAATCAGGGGCATCAGGCGGAGAAATGGCGATTCATCCCGTCGACCAGCCAGTCAGTGATCTTCACGTTCGGCGGCCTCTCGAAAAAAGAGCCGCTCGTACACGTGCTCGATGCGATGAAGGCGAATGAGATGCGCGGCACGTTCTTCGTGACGGAGCGCGAACTGAAACGGAATGCGGAGAACATCCGCCTGATCCGCTCGTATGGGCAAGACCTCGGCATCGGGCTGACGTCCATCAAGGGCGGTGGCACGGCGGCCGAATACGCTATGCAGATCCAGCGCGTCCGTGATGGCCTGCAGCAGTACGGCGTGACGACGGATGTCGTGCGCCAGATGGCGTCCTCTGACAATGAAGCTGGCATGAAAGAGGCTGCCGCTGCTATGAAGTGCTGGTTTGTCGGACAGGGACTCAATGCCGTTCAGTCCAAGGACAAGCAGGCGCAGTCGGCCGATGAAGTCATGCCGCATATCTTCGGCAAGTGGACGACTTCTCTGGGACGTAATGAGATCCTCTATATCCGCACGGATTATTACACAAAGCCGACGCTTGCGTCTGAGGTCATGATGGCAATCAAGCAGCAGAAGGTCGACAACATCGCTTACGATGCATACGGTGATAATCCGACTGATAATCGCCAGAATGATTCGGTCTATCGCATTGTCTCGGTGCAGGATGTTCTCGATGAGCCGGCAAAGCTCTACCAGTATCCGGTGGAGACCATGGATCTTCCCGTCGAGATACAACTGGGATATGGCGCGGGAGGAATCACGAAGAAGAATTTCCAGCGGGAATTCTTCAAGCGTTATATCGGAGCGCCGGAAGTCAGTTCATCCGATCGCATGTATGGCTTCACGCAGAAAGAATTAGCTTTGGCGGATAAGACGGGCCTTGTTAAGACGGCTGCTCCGCAAACGGTCTTCCTGACCTTTGACGACTGGGGAAATGATGATTCCATCAACAAGCTGCTCTATGTTCTGCGCAAGCATCGTGTACATGCGACGTTTTTTGTCATCACTAAAAATATGATAAATAATCCCAACCTGCTGCGCGCCATCGTGGCTGAGGGCAATGAGGTGGGTAGCCATACCGATCATCATGTGCCGATGCTGCGCGTCGATGAGAAGGGGAGAAGCTATATTGTGGAAGACAATGCGACATATCGTCAGAATGTCCGTTCCTCGTATGAGAAACTTCTCAGTGCAATTGGCGATATGAAGATTGAAAATGGCAGCCGTTACGGTCTCACGCGGCTCTTGCGTCCGCCACAGTTAGCCGTCAGTCGCGATGGCTGTGCCGTTGCCTTAGATGAAGGGTTTACGTATCTCGTCAGCGGCTCAGGTAGTGCGGAGGATTACGGCGCTGTCTCAATGGAATCGCTGGAGGGCATCATGGACCACATTGTCCACAAGCGCAACGGCGATGTGCGCCGCGGTGCTATCATGATCATGCATATGAGCGGCTCAGGAACTCGGACTCCGTACGCGCTTGACATGCTGCTGACGAAAAACGACCAGCGGCCGGAAGGAGATCCGAAGAAGTTCAAGGTCGGACTGCTCGGGGATTACCTCAGAGATGGCTATGACCAGCGCATGACGACGCCAAAGGACATGCGCGAGAAGCAGATTGACTATTGAGTGGTACACGATAAGCAAAAACGCCTTTCAACA
>JAQYBD010000100.1 GCA_029338835.1 Selenomonadaceae bacterium
CTCTGCTTGCAAGAAATGGAAAGAAATAGTTGCTTTTTCATTTGACCCATGATATTATACTTAGGTAACGACATTAATTAAGGGGGTGAACTACTTGCCGAATATCAAAGCATCTATCCTGAGTGTAAAATCTGACGCTAAGCGCCATGCAAAGAACGCTGCCGAGAAGTCCCGTGTACGCACTGCTTCCCGCCGTGTCCTCGATGCTGTTGAGGCTGGAAACGCTGAAGAAGCGAAATCCCTCCTTACGGTTGCATGCAAGACGATCGACCAGGCTGCTGCAAATAAGGTCTACCACAAGAATGCTGCTGCCCGCAAAAAGTCTCGTCTGGCTCGCAAGGTCAACGCTCTGGCCAAATAATCTTTGCAGATAAGATAAAAAAGACCCGCTCTTCAGAGCGGGTCTTTTTCTATGATATCTTCAAGCGCAAGGACAAAGATTCAAAGCATCGCCATGGCCGAACGCATGACTTCCGGCAAAGGCAGCACATAATGGAATACCGTATAGAAATGGACGGCACTGCCCCCCATGACAAAGAGATGCCAGATGACATGGCTGTACGGCAAGCGGCGCATCAGGTAGAAAATCGCGCCGACAGAATAGCAGAGACCGCCGGCTACCAGCCACCAGATAGCCTCCAGCGGCATGGTTGCCAAAAGTGGCTTGACCATGAACACGGCAAACCAGCCCATGACAAGATAACAGATGGTGCGCAGGATCCGGAAGCGCTTCGCGGCAAAGCACTGGAAGATGATGCCGAGTACGGCCATACTCCAGACAAGGCCGAAGACCGTCCAGCCAAAACTGCCATGCAGCGGGATCAGGGCAAACGGCGTATAATTCCCTGCAATCAATACGAAAATCGCCGCATGGTCGATGACCTTGAACACACCCTTGACCTTGAGATTCCGGAAGCTGTGGTAAAGCGTCGAAGCCAGGTACAAAAGGATCAGTGATATGCCGTAAACGAGACAACTCGTCGCATGCCATACGCCATCACCGGCATAATAGACCAGCATGCCGACAAGGGCTGCCACGGCGAGTCCTGCACCCACCCCATGCGTCACGGCGTTCAGGATTTCCTCAAGAGTAACGGGTGCCTTGATGGTAACAGGCGCTTTCAGCGCAGCTGTATGTTTCATGAAAAAACCTCCCTCCGTAAAAGAGGATCGATAAAAATCCTACCTTTTCATTATGCTTCATCTGCCCCCAGATGTAAAACATCAGACCAGGGTCTATGAAGCTGGATATCGACGCGTCCGGGCGTGAGAACGATTTCTCTCGCCGTCACGAGTTCATGGCAGGCATTGCGGATTTGACATGCGAACGTATGGCAAAATGGCCTCTACACGTTGTTCCAAAGGCGTGTAGAGGCCATTCGTAAATCCAGGCTATCAGGCAGCCATTGGCCAGGCAATGGCTGCAGCTCCCTGCGGTGCAATCACGGCAGCATTGTATGCGAGGCTCAAGCGCGTGGCCTCCGCTACTTCGTCAGGACTAGACGCCGGATTGCGGCGGATCTCATAAACGGCATGCGATGCCTGCTTGACTGCAAAAGATTGCGGCGTGTGGAACTGCAATTCGACACGCACACCTGCAGGACTCATGAGATGGACATTGATGCCCTGATAGAACCTCCCGCCCCAGGCGTTGCGGAATTTCTCAACCGTATACCCTTTTTCCTCCAGGGTCGTGAGTGCGGACGGGACCATGACGCTGTAGTCATCCGCCGAACAGGTCAGCGTGTAACGCAGTACATCACTGATGCCAGCAGCTGCTGCCGTCAAGCTCGTCTGCCCCTCATCTGCATCGCTTTCAATCTTGCGCATCAAGCTGTCCAGGGACTTCAAACGGTAATCAAGCCCCTGCAAATGTGCATCTTTGCGCTCCAGCTCCTTCATGTCAGCTGTCACGGCAGGTTCTGCCGAACTGGCCCTCAAGAGCAGAGCCGTGGCCAGCACGCGGCTTTTCTGCTTTTTCGTCAAAGCCGCTCCAGGCTCCATGCGCGTGCCATCCGGATTCGCATCTTCGACGATGGCCGGCACGGATTCATGGAGATCCGGGATGGGTGAGGCATACCCTTCCAGGACATGGACCGGCGACAGCACCGCCATCATCATGATGAATACGGCTGTCAGGCTGCGTACCCAGGTTCCTGCCCCCGTAATCCTGCGCGAAAAATGTGCGGGCTGGAATTTGCGGAACGACCGCACCAGATGGTTCTTCCGGACTGGCACCGACGTTCCTGTACGGTTTTCCGTCAACTCTTCTCCTGCGTTCATTTGGCAATCCCTCCAGACAACGTGATGATCGCTTCGTTCTCTTATAAGATCATTGTAGCAGGAAAAACTTGAAAACAACTGATTGCGTCTGAAAACTATATGAAAACAGAAAGAATCGGCTCAAGAAAAGCCGATTCTTTCGTATTTCATTGCATTTCCAGACGATAGCGCCGCTGTACCCTGCGCAAGCGCAGCATGAGCAGGATGGCGCCAATGCCTACACCAGTGATCAAGCCGAGCCAGTAGCCTGCCGGTCCCAGGTCAGTGAAATGCGCAAGGCCCCAGCCTGCGGGCAAGCCGATGACCCAATATGAGATGACGGCCAGCACGAAGGTGGCGTGTACATCCTTGTAACCGCGCAAAGCTCCCTGCAGCGGTGCATCAAGGCTGTCCGCCAGTTGCAGGAATACGGCAACGAGCAGGAAATTCGCCAGGACAGGCTGCACCTCTATACTCGTCGTGTAGAAATCCGCAATCTCGTAACGGAACTGGGTCAAGATCAGGGCGATACTGCCTTCAAACAAGAACGTCAGCCAGCGACCTAGTCTGATATATTGGGCAGCATCCTGCTGCCGTCTTGCACCGATCTCATAGCCCACGAGGATGGTCAGTGTCATGCTAGCAGAAAGCGGGATCATGTAGACCACGGTGGTGAAATTCATCGCGGCCTGATGAGCAGCCACCACGGTCGTGCCATAGGCCGTCATGAAAAGGCCCACTGCACCGAAAATACTCTGCTCACAGAAGATCGTGCTGCCGATGGGCACGCCGATGCCGAGCTGCTTGCGCCATTCGGCAAGACTTGGGCGCGGCAGAGCACGAAAGATATGATAATCCCGGAACGGATGGATGAACATCACGACCAGGGCATTGAGCAGCAGATTCAAGGAAAAAGCGATGGCCGAACCGATGCCCGCACCGATACCGCCAAAAGCCGGCACGCCGAACAACCCGTACATGAAAATATAATTGCAGAGAATGTTGACGGGAACCGTACACATCGTGATGCACATCGTCAGACGCGTATAGCCATGCGCATCGATGAAATTGCGCAGGACGCCAGCCAGGAAGATGGGCAGTATGCCGAATGAGACTGCCATGAGGTAATGGCGCGTGATGTAATCGACTTTAGGTTCCAGAGACAGATACGGCAGTATGTACGGTACGGCGGCGTAACCAATCAGCAGGAAAATCCCACCCAAGAGCAGAGCCCAGTAGAATCCCTGCCTGACGACAAAGCCGATCGTCTCCTTCTTTCCGGCACCATAGAGCTGCGATACCGTTGGCGTCAAGCCTGAAATGATGCCAAGGAACATGCCGAAAAACGGCAGGAACAGATTAACCCCCACAGCAACACCTGCCAGATCCTGTTCACTGATATGCCCGGCCATGATGGTATTGAAGAAGCCCGTTGCTGTCAGTGACAACTGTGTGACAAAGATCGGCAAAAGTACCAGGAAGAACTGCCTGGCCTTTTGACCATACGTATGGGTTTGTTTCATATTGCACCCTTACTGTTCATCTTTGCGCAGACAGCAATTCTTATATTTCTTGCCACTGCCACAGGGACAGGGATCGTTGCGCCCTACCTTGAGCTTCCGTACCTCAGCAAACGGGATGACACGTCCGCCGCCCGCCTGCTCCATGAGTTCAGCCGGCGTGTGCCCCTTGAGCGGCCAGAGATGTGTCGTGTTATTGAATGCGATAAGCAGCGGCACTACAGCCTCTGCCTTGCGCTCATCCTTCAGGAAACCGAGTTCCTCCAGATAATCGACGGCTTCATCGAGTTCGCTGCCATTCTGCAGCAGGATGAGGATCTCGCCTGTGATATCCGCGGCCTTAAGGACATCGCAGCCATGCTCACGCATGAAGAACTGTGCCAACTCCTTATAAGCCGGCGTATCGGCAATATAATTGTCAGCACCGGCATCGTAAACATCTCCGTAACTCAGCGATGCGAAATCGAGATTGCTGCGGCGCAGCTGCTCATTCTCGAGCTTCTCCTCATCAATCAGCGTGTAATACTTGACGCCATGCGGCAGAGCCACGATCGTGTCCTTCCAGCAGGAAACATTGAGTACAACACCGACAAAATCCATGAAACTGACTTCTTCGCGCTGCTCCGGTTCCAGATACGTCAAGACCTTCTCATAGAGCTGCTCGAAATTCAGATAGCCGTAGTAATAAAGCAGGCCGGCAGACAAACGGGAAAGCTCCGTATTGAGTTCGACCAGGCTGCGGTATGCACCGGAATCCAGGCTCTTGAAAAGCTCCTGCACCTCATCCGGCATGCAGAAAGCCATCTTGTCATCCTGTACACCGCAGGCCACCAGGCCGAGGCCGCGCAGATAATCGAGCCGCGTATCATCATCGCGCAATTCCGTAGAAAGGCCGCCCTTCTGCAGCAAATGCGAAAAACAGCCGTATTCCTCATCGACGATGGTCGGCAGCCAGCGCTTGGCAAAAGCGAGGATGGCCGGCACCAGGCACTCTGCCAGTTCCGCCTTCTTCAAGGAACTGGCCCCTGTCACATGAAGATTGTAACGGATGTCGTCGAGTTCCGACTTCGTCATCGCCAGGAGCAGCGCCCGCAGGGAGTGATCCGTCGGCATCTTGTGGCGATAGAGCTGTTTCCTTCGCTCTGCCATATTCTCATCCATGATGTGTTCCAGGCTCTCGCTGAGTTCCTGCGCCATATCGTTCGTTTTCTGTTCCATGAAAGAATAACTCCTCCTTATAAGCCTTCTTAATCACATACAGCAGGCAGGCGTATCAAACCGCCTGCCTTTCTCTGCTTCAAGCTCTTTGCAATTGCCACTTCCTCAGCCAAAGTAATCAGCGATGCCATCGGCAATCCCTTGGGCTGCCTTCTTGATGCCCTCCTCGCTGTTCAAAAGCTGTTCCTCCTGCGGATTCGAGATGAACGCGACTTCTACCAGTGTCGCCGGCATATCCGTATGTTTCACGACATAGAAATTGCAGCTCTGCGTACCACGGCTGGAAGTGCCGATCTGGTCAATGACCCCCTGGCGTACCTTATCAGCCAGATCGCGTGAACGCTTGGAACCCAGGGAATAATAATATCCTGTCGTCCCCTTGGCCGCCCCGCTCGAGAAAGAATCCATATGGATGGAAATGAAGATATCCGATTTGCTGTTGTTCGCCACATCACAGCGGGCCTGCAGTTCCTCGATATCCGAAGCATTGGCCCCCTTTGACGAGACTTCCGTATCCGTCGTGCGGGTCATGTAGACCGTCGCGCCCTCTGCCACGAGCAGGCGGCGCAGCTCGTTGGCAATGCGCAGCGTCACGCTCTTTTCCATTACGCCCGTGGGTCCGATGGCGCCGGAGTCGTTGCCGCCATGCCCGGCGTCAATGGTGATCTTGCGCCCCTTGAGCCCCGTGAGGGCAGCGATATCAGCATCCGTGTCATCCGTGATGGCTGCCGGCTGATTTGGTGACGTCTGTGTATCGCCGGCAGCTTCCTTAGCCGGAGCATCGAGTTCATCCTGCCCGGACGAAGCGGGAACAGACGAATCAGTCACAGAAGGATCCGTATCCTGTCCCTGTGAAGCGTCGGTTGCCTGCTGACTGGTATCTGCAGAAGGTGTCTGCGGTGTGCTGCTGCCTGCATCGGACGTCGAAGGGCTCGCTGTGCCGGATGAATCATGCTTCACATCGGGGAGAGCAATCGTCGCTTTCGAGGTATCGCCATGGATGTTGCCAAAATCCATGACCAGACGGCCGGGCACTGGTCCTCCCTTGAGTGAAAACACATTGTAGTTGCTGGCCCCGACTTTGTTCTCGACCACCACGCGCACTGTATCCTTATTGAACTGACCGATGCGGATGGCATTGACAAAACGGCTGTCAACGGGGATGTTTTTCTTGACTTTGTTCGAAAGCCAGGCCCCCTTGAGATCGGCCACCACACGATTTGGATTGGACAAGATCATGGTGCGATAGGAAACGGGTGCATTGGCATCCACCACGATGCGGATCTTCTCAGAACCGCTGTTGACACGGATGCCCGTGACTTCCGTCATCCCACTGACCCGTTCACCAAAATCTGAACTTGCCGCACATGCCCAGGTTGGCAAGAGTATTATCGATACAATCGCGACGAACAAGAATAGTACGCGCTTCATGATATCCCTCCATCTGAGAACACGAAAAAAGCCGCAAACACGACATTCTACGTTTTATTATCGCCTGTTCTCCTGAAAAAATCAAGAAGATTGACCGAAAACCCCCATCAGAGGAGCAAACAGGAGCGTGGAACGCCCGGATATTCCCGGAAAAAAAGCTTGCTGAACCGAGCCACGCTCCGTGCAGCAAGCTTATTGAAAGATAAGAATCAAAGCATATTCTTGAGGAAAGCCTTCGTGCGTTCTTCCCGTGGATGGGCAAAGAAAGCTGCGGGGTCTCCCTGTTCAACGATATTCCCATCGGCCATGAAGATCACCTGGCTCGCAGCCTCGCGTGCAAAGGCCATCTCGTGCGTGACCACGACCATCGTCATGCGCTCGGCAGCAAGTTCCCGCATCGTCTTCAGGACTTCACCCGTAAGTTCAGGATCCAGTGCCGATGTCGGTTCATCAAACAACATGATATCGGGCTGCATGCAAAGAGCGCGCGCAATTGCCACACGCTGCTGCTGTCCACCAGAGAGCTGGGAAGGATAGTAGTCGGCCCGGTCACTGAGACCGACCTTTGCCAGGAGTTCTCGCGCATACGGCAGGATCTCCGACTTCTTCATGCCTTTGACCTGCATCGGTGCCTCGATGAGGTTCTCCAGTACCGTCATATGCGGAAAAAGATTGAACTGCTGGAAAACCATGCCCGTATGTGAAAGCAGTTCCCGGCTCTTTTTTACATCGGCATATTCAGCCACGCCATGCTCATTCGTATCAGCCAGGAATTCTCCTTCAATCTCAATCGAGCCGGAATCGATGGTCTCCAGCTTGTTGATGCAGCGCAAGAGCGTACTCTTGCCCGAACCGGAAGGTCCGATGATAGCGAGTACCTCACCGCGCCGGACTTCGATATCAATGCCCTTGAGTACAGCCAGCTCACCAAAGGATTTGTGGATATCATGCATGCGCAGCATGACCTGTGCATCATTTGTCGTATTTGCCATAATGAGCCTCCAGTTTCTTGAACAGCCAGGTGAGTACGAATGTCATTGCCAGGTAGAAGATGCCGGCGATGAGGACCGGCGTCATGTCAAACTCGCGCTGTACGATAGTACGAGCCACACGCAAAAGATCATTCATGGCCAGGATGTAGATGAGCGACGTATCCTTGACGAGATTGATGGTCTCGTTGGAGACCGGCGGCAGCACGATGCGGACGACCTGCGGCAGGATGATGCGCCGCATTGTCTGCGGATAGCTCATGCCGAGCGTTTTTGCGGCTTCATACTGCCCTTTGGGTACCGACTGGATACCGGCGCGGAAGATCTCTGCAAAATACGCCGCATAATTCAAGGTGAACGCCAGCAGTGCCGCAGCGATATCCGGCAGACGGATACCGACCATCGGCAGGGCAAAGTAAACAAAAAGCAACTGCAGCATCAGCGGTGTACCGCGCATGATCCAGATATAGAGCTCCATCAGCAGACTGACCGGCCGCCATTTCGAGAGACGCCCCAGCGCTGCCATGAGGCCCAACGGCAAAGCCATGACCAGTGTGATGAAGAAGATCTCCAGTGTGATCTCGGAGCCTTCCAGCATCTGAAGCACGGTATTCCATATACTATCCATCGTATCGAATTCCCTTCCTTATCCATCATCTCCCGGCCATAGCGGCCGAAGCGGCAAATGCATTTATCCCTTTAATTAAGCAAAGTAATAACATACCATTTTATTGTATCAAAAAAAGGCTTGAAGAATCAAGCCTTTTTCCGCATCCCTAAAAATCAGAGCGTTATTTCGTGATATCCTTGCCGAACCACTTCTCCGAGATCTTGGCCATCGTACCGTCAGCCTTCATCTCGTCCATGACTTTCTGCACCTCATCGCGCAGTTTCTGATTGTCCTTGGCAAAGGCGATGCCGAACTGGCTCACAGGACCGACAGCCACATCAATGGCTTCAATCGTATCCGGGTGCTTGCTCATGTAATAACGACCCACGATCTCATCGCCGATGACCGCATCGATACGGCCATTCTCAAGATCCATGAATGCCGTCACGAAGTCCGAATACTTCTTGACACCCTTGACTTCTTTCTTGAAGAAATCACTGCCATCGATGTACTCTTCTGCCGTGCTGGCACTCTGCGTGCCGACCATCTTGCCGGCCAGGCTCTTTTCATCCGTGATGCCCGCCGTGCCTTTCTTCACGAAGATGATCTGGCTATTGTCCATGTACGGGTCAGAAAAGAGCATGTTTTCCTTGCGCTTATCCGTGATGTCGAGGCCATTCCAGAGGACATTGACACGGCCGCTCTTGAGTTCTGCTTCCTTGCTGGACCAGTCAATGGCCTTGAATTCCACCTCACGGCCCAGGCGCTTGGACGCTTCTTTTGCCAGATCGACATCGAAGCCCGTGATTTCCCCGCTCTCATCCTTGAAGCCCATCGGTGGGAAATTATCATCAAGGCCAACGATGATTTTATCGCCGCCGCCCGAAGACGAGGAGCTGGCTGCCGGCTGTTTGCTGCTGCCGCAGCCTGCCACTAGCGCAGCCGACATGACAGCTGCCATACCCAAGGCAAGGATTTTCTTCCACTTCATCATATCACATCTCTCCCATTTATTTCTTTACCTCTCTAAAGGATTAATATGATGATATTATACGTTAGACCTGTAACATTGTCAAGTAAAATTCCTCATTCATAGCGCAGGGCTTCGATGGGATCCAGGCGAGCCGCCTTGCGAGCCGGATAAATGCCGAAGAAAAGTCCGATGCCCACAGCAAAGAAGAATGAGAGCAGGATGGGCAGCATCGTGATCGTCGTGGAAACAACGCCCGTACTCGAGATGATATACGAAGTGCCGCAGCCCACGACGATGCCGATGAGGCCGCCCACGATGCCGAGTACCATGGATTCAATCATGAATTGCATCATGATATTCTGGAAGGTGGCACCGAGTGCCTTACGTATGCCGATTTCCCGCGTGCGCTCCGTGACGGAGACCATCATGATGTTCATGATGCCGATGCCGCCGACCAGCAGCGAGATGCTGGCAATGGCTCCGAGCAGGACAGTCATCATGGCCGTCGATTGATTGACGGAAGCGATGATGCTCGCCGTATTCTGCACATGGAAATCGTCTTCCTTGCCAGCGGCCAGGCGATGGCGCTGTCGCAGAAGTGTCGTGATTTCCTCCTGTACCTGGTCGATCTTCTGTGTATCCGTGGCCTGCAGGCTGATGGACTGGACATAAGTAATGCCCATCATGCGTTCCTGTGCTGTGGTCAGCGGGATGTAGATCACATCATCTTGATCCTGCCCGAAACCCGAACTGCCCTTGGACTCCAGGATGCCAATCACCTTGAACGGCTGATTCTTGATGCGGATATTCTTGCCGACAGGATTCTCCGTGCCGAACAAGTTCTCTGCGACTGTAGAACCGATAACCGCCACGCGATTGCGCTTCGTCATGTCATCCTTGCTGATGAAGGAACCGTTGCTGACGACAAGCGAGCGGATCTGCATGAGGTCTGGCGTCACGCCCGTAACCGAAGTGTTCCAGTTCTGATTGCCATTGACCACCTGGTATGAAGAACTGACTGTCGGCGACACGTATTGGATATCCTTGATCTTGGCTGCGATGGCCTTCGCATCATCGTATTTAAGTGTCTGCATGGAGCCGGCAGCACCACGCGGGCCGCCGCGGTTCGAGGATCCCGGCATGATGGTGATGGTATTGGCTCCAAGGCTCTCGAAATTTGATGTAATGCCCGTGCGCACGCCCATGCCGACCGAGACGAGCGCGATGACGGCGGCCACACCGATGATGACGCCAAGCATCGTCAGGAGCGAGCGCATCTTGTTGGCCAGGAGCGCATGAATAGCCATGACAAAGCATTCCTTAAACAACATCCATGACCACACCCTTTCCTTCATCGCGCGTAATCTGGCCATCGCGCACGAGCAGCTGACGGCTTGCACAGGCCGCGATTTCCGGCTCATGCGTGACCAGGATGATCGTGCGCCCTTTTTCATGCATGCTTTCAAAAATCTCCATGATTTCCTTCGTGGACTTCGTATCGAGATTGCCTGTCGGCTCATCAGCCATGATGATATGCGGATCGTTGACGAGCGCGCGCGCGATGGCGACACGCTGCCGCTGGCCACCCGAGAGTTCGTTGGGCAGATGATCCGCACGGTCCTTGAGCCCGACGGCCGCCAAGAAATGCATGGCGCGTTCCATGCGTTCCTTGTGACCGACCCCCGCATAGATCAATGGTAAAGCAACATTTTCAAGGGCCGAGATGCGTGAGAGCAGATTGAAATTCTGGAAAACGAAGCCGATCTTCTTATTGCGGGTCTTCGCCAAGGCATCGTCGTCGAGTCCTGCCACTTCCTCACCATCGAGTTTGTAAGAGCCTTCCGTCGGACGGTCCAGGCAGCCCAGGATATTCATGAGTGTGGATTTACCGGAACCAGATGGCCCCATCAAAGCAGCAAACTCCCCCTGATAGATATTTGTCGTAATGCCATTGAGCGCCGCGAGTTCTTCGCCGCCAATATGATAGATTTTCTTGATGCCATGGAGCTGGATGGTCGCATATCGCTCCTCAAGCTGCTGTACTTCTGCCATTTTGCCTTCCCACCTCAGAACATGGGGCCGCCGCGCCTGCTGCCGGAAGAAGAACTCGAACTCTTCTTGGCAGTATATGTGCTGACAATATCTTCGCCTTCTTCAAGCCCCGAAAGGATTTCCACGTATTCATCACTGTAGATGCCCGTCGTTACATAACGGTTTTCCTGCGAACCATCGGCATTGCGCACCACAACGTATGAGCCGTTCGCATCGGTCTTGAGCGTCGAGATGGGGACGGCCAGAGCCTGGCTGCGCGTAGCCGTATTGATCTCAACGCGCGCCGTCATGGCTGGCAACAGCTGGCTGTCCGGGTCATCGACCTCAAGCGTCACATAGTAATAGATGACGCTTGCCGAAGACGAAGAACTGCTTGAGGAGCTGGAGCTGGAACTCGTATCCCAGGAATTGCCCGTATCCGTCTGCGAGATTTTCGTGACGCGCGCCGTGAAGGTCTTGTCCGTATACGTATCCACCGTAAAGGTTGCATCCTGCCCGACCTTGATATTGCCGATATCCGTTTCATCCACCTTGGCCTTGATCTGCTTGCTCGAAAGATCCGCAATGCGCATGATGACCGTAGGGTTGTCCGAAGTCGCGACGGCCATGGTGCCGACGGTCTTCGGCTCCCCGACTACCGTGCCATTGATGGGCGCGGTAATGCTTGTCTCTGCTGCATCGGATTCAGCCTGAGCGAGTTCCGATACTGCCGTATCATAATTCATCTGTGCATCCTCGAGCTGTTTCTGCGTATCGGCACCAATGCTGTAGAGGTAATTGATGCGATCGTATTCCGCCCTGGTATTCGTCACCTTGTACTGGGCCTGATCACGCTTCGCTTCATAATCCTTGGCATCGAGCGTCGCAACGGTCTGTCCGGCCGTGACCTTGTCGTTTTCCTTGACAAGGACCTGCTTGAGACGTGCCGTGATTTTCGAGCTGACCTCAACGGAATCGACCGGCTGGATCGTACCGGTAGCCGAAACGGTCGACTTCATATCCATGCGGATGACCTTGGTTGTCTCGACGGCAGCAGCCTGCTGCGCAACCTGCTGGTTCTCATAATACCGGTAACCGCCGAATGCACAGCCGGCAATCAAGGCAACAGCGATACCTATCTTGATTTTCCCATTGATTTTCATTGCGAAACGTTCCCTTCTGCCAATTCATGCGCCACATCTTCCGCACTGACTTTTGCGGCTGCAGCCTGCTGCTGGCCCGCCGTCTTCCCGGCAAGCCCCTTCGTATCCGTATCAGCCTTGGCCCCCTGCGGCTCCACGATTTCCTGCAGACTGCCAGCGGCTGCTGGCAGCGCATCAACCGGTGCATATTTATCCATCAAGGCTGCTGCGGCCTGCTCGCGGTCATTAAGGCCGATCCCCATGGCATTCTCCACCGTTGCTTTATAGCGTGCATAATCGTATTCGGCACTGATGTAGTTGAGGCGTGCTGTTGACAGGGCTTCCTGCGCATCGATGATATCGAGCATGAGGCCTTCGCCTGCACGGTACTTTTCCCGCGCAATGAAGTAATCTTCCTCTGCCTGCTTGACAGCATCGCCAGTGGAATTGAAGCGTTTCTCCGCTTCGCGCATATTGTAATACGCCTGACGGACCGAAAGATCGATGTCCTCCTTATCCTTGTCAAGTGTCAGTCTCGCAATGTCGCGCTGATTCTCTGCTGCCGTCACCTGCGCACGCGTCACGCCGCTGTCGAAGATATTCCAGCTGAGCGTCAGGCCGCCCGAAACGCCACGGCTCGAATCGCTGGAGGGCTGAAAGTCGTTATCGCCGCTGACGCCGAGATTCGCCTTGAGCGTCGGCAGGTATCCCGCTTTGGCTGCCTTGACGGCCTGGTCCTGCTGATCGTATTTATACTGGTCGACGAGCAGGTCCTTGCGGTTGCGGTACGCATAATCAATGCAGGAATCCATATCGATATCGAAGCGGTCGTATGAGAAGTCCGAAGTGAGCGTCAGCGGCTCATTGCGATCCATATTGATGTAATTGCGCAGCGAGGCCAGATCGACTTCATACGTATTCTGAGCCTTGATGAGATCCTGCTGGGCGTTGCTGAGCTCTACGGAGGAGCGGATGACATCAATGCGTGCCTTTGAGCCGGCCGCGTAGAGCTGGCTGACATTCGTGTAGTGATCCTGGTACTTGTCGACGGTTTCCTGGCGCACATCGACGGTACGGCGAGCTTCCAACGCATCGTAATATGCCTTGATGACATCGAGCTTGAGATTCTCGCGCTCGCGTTCCGTCGTGAGCTTCGATGCCTGCAAGCCGAGATCACTCTTCTTGATATTGGCCTCATTGGCGCCGCCCGTATAGAGTGGCAGGGAACCATCGATGCCAAGACTGTTCGAAGAACTCTGTTCCTGTCCATTTTTCTTGCTGCTGGAAAGCCGGTCCGAAGCGGAAACCGAAATCCCGTTCTGACCTTTGGCCTCGTCAAGTGCGGCCTGTGAAGCAATCTCGTCCTTCTGCGTGATCCGCAAGCCTGTATTCTTTGACAGTGCCATATCGATGGCATCCTGCAATGACAGATCGGCGCACCAGCCATATGGCACGCCCAGGAACATCGCCCCCAGCAGCAGTGCAGCTGTCTTGCCATGACGTCTTTCCTTCATGAAACCTTGTCCTCCTAAAACCAATCAAACTATGAAATCTCTCTTTTATACGATAGTAAAGGGGTTATGTCAATTTCTTCCATCATACCATATTTTCTGGTATTGCCATAGATTTGTCACACGAGTATGATAGGATAATAGTGTTATCATTATCCTATGATTGTATTAGACATGCATTAAACGAGTATCTAAACATATTGCACATGATTTTCATATGAACTTCTAATATTTCATTCCCATGACTTACAGACAGGAGGTATTCAATGAGCGATCCATACTTCGAGAAAGCCCGGGAACTCCTGCGCCATTATTACGGCTATCCGTCCTTCCGCCCGGCACAGGAACCCGTCATCCGCAGCCTGCTCCAGGGCCGCGATACCGTAGCCGTCATGCCGACAGGCGCGGGGAAATCCATCTGCTTCCAGATCCCGGCACTGCTGTTCCCCGGACTGACACTTGTGATTTCCCCGTTGATTTCCCTGATGAAAGATCAGGTCGACGATCTTGTCGAACAGGGCATTCCCGCCACGTTCCTCAACAGTTCCCTTGCACCGTCCGAAGCCGACGAACGCCTGCACGGCATGGCGTCCGGGCAGTATAAGCTCGTTTACATTGCACCGGAACGGCTGGATACGAGTTATTTCCAGCATATCGTCGAACGGCAGTCCATCTCGATGGTCGCGATCGATGAAGCACACTGCCTTTCACAGTGGGGCCATGATTTCCGGCCGAGCTATCGGCAGATCGCACCATTCATTGCGTCACTGCCGAGCCGCCCGCTCGTCGCCGCCTTCACGGCAACAGCCACACCGGAAGTCCGTGCCGACATCATCGCGCTGCTCGGCCTCACCCACCCCGATGTCCATGTCACGGGTTTTGACCGCCCCAACCTCTACTTCGAGGTGCGCCGTGACGAGAATAAGAAGCGTTTTATCGAGCGCTACATCAAGAAGCATCCTCAAGAAGCCGGCATCATCTATGCCGCTACGCGCAAGGAAGTCGATGCACTCTACAGCCTGCTCAAGAAAAAGCATCTGGCTGTCAGCCGCTACCATGCAGGACTCAGCGATGCAGAGCGTGAAAAGGCACAAGATGATTTCCTGTACGATAACGTACAGGTCATCGTAGCAACCAATGCCTTTGGCATGGGCATCGACAAGAGCAATGTCCGCTTTGTCATCCATTACAACATGCCGCGCAGCATCGAAGCCTACTATCAGGAAGCGGGACGCGCCGGGCGCGACGGCGAACCCGGCAGCTGCATCCTGCTTTTCTCCCCGCAGGACACGATGACGCAGAAATACCTCATCGATGTCTCAACGGAAGACGACGAACGCAAGCGTTACAACCTCGGGCGCTTGCAGAAGATGGTCGATTACTGCCATACGCCAGAATGCCTGCGTCATTTCATCATTCACTATTTCGGAGAGACAAACACGGGCATGGCATGTGGGAATTGCGGCAACTGCAGGGCTGGACTCGAGAAATGCGATGTGACCATCGACGCCCAGAAAGTCTTTTCCTGCGTTTACCGCATGCATGAGCGTTTTGGCCTGACACTCGTCGCCCAGGTACTCAAGGGTTCCGCCAACCGCCGCGTGCGCGATCTCCACCTCGACCAGCTTTCTACCTACGGCCTCATGAAAGAACGCAGCATCCCCGATATCAAGCTGCTCATCCAGCGCTTCATCGCTACCGATTACCTGGGGCTCACGGAAAGCCGGTATCCCGTCGTTACTTTGAACCCCCCTGCCTACGAAGTACTGCGCGGCAACGCACAGGTCTTCCAGGCCGTATTGCGCGAAGAAGAGCCTGACGTCCCCCAGGATACCGGCCTTTTCGAGGAGTTGCGGACGCTGCGCAAAACCATCGCGCTACGCGACCACATCCCGCCTTATCTTGTCTTTTCCGATGCCACCCTGCGCGATATGTGCGAACGGCTGCCACAAAATGCTGACGCCATGCACGAAGTAAAAGGAATCGGTGAATACAAATTGAAAAAATACGGCAAAGACTTCCTTGACTGCATTCAAGATTACATCAGGAATGTGCATAACTGACGTTTTGCTCACCTGCGGCAAAGACAGCAAAAGACGGCGCTGCCAGCGCGGAGTTTTCTCCGGCACGGCAGCGCCGTCTTTGCGTTCCATCACACTTCATGCTTCTTGCCAGCTTCAGGAAGTGTATCACTGCATTTTCTGGCGCAGTACTTCCTCCGCTTTCTCAAGCTGCACATCCGTCGTGTCTCCGGGCTGGAAATCCACTTCCACATCCGGTTCTATGCCGATGCCATCGATGCAGCGTCCATTCGGCGTATAGTATTTGGCGATCGTCAGCTTCAAGGCATCCTTATGGAACATCGGCATGACGACCTGCACCGATCCTTTGCCATAGGATTTCGTGCCCACGATGGTCGCCGCTCCCGTATCCTGCAGCGCTCCCGCCAGGATTTCCGAAGCACTGGCACTATTGCCGTCAATCAGGACCACGATCGGATACTTCTCTTCTTCCAGCTTGGATTCATGGACTTCTTTAGAACCATCGCGTTCAACTACCGAAACAATGGGACCCTTCGGCACGACCATATTCGCGATATTGACACAACTCGTCACCAGGCCGCCGGGATTCTCACGCAGATCGATGATAAGCCCTTTCATCCCTTGAGCTTCAAGTTCCTTATAAGCGGCTTCGAATTCCTTATCTGTATTCTCACTGAATGAAGCAATGCGGATATATCCCATGCCATCCGCGAGCATCTTGCCCTTGGCCGTCTCGATCTTGATGGTCGCCCGCTCGATATCGTAGTCGCTCTCGCTGCCATCCCGGCTAATGGTGAGCGTAACATGTGTCCCCACTTCTCCGCGGATGTGCATGGCCACCTCTTCGGACTGCATTTCTGACACCGGCGTACCGTCAACCGCCAAGATTTCATCACCGGCTTTGAGCCCCGCTTTCTCACCAGGAGTATCCGGCAATACTGAAATGATGGTGACCTTGTTGTCCTTGAAGCCCATGGTCACACCGATCCCGCCGAATTCCCCCTCGGTATGCGCCTTGAGTTCCTGATACATATCGGCCTGCAGGTAGATGGAGTGCGGATCCCCGAGCGACTGCACCATGCCGGAGATGGCTCCATCCATCAGCTGCGAATCATCCACTTCGTTGACATAGCGCGCTTCGATGAAGTGCTTGACGCCAAAGAACCGTGCGATATCCCCGGCCTGCTTGAAATTGATGCCCAGCGCAAAGCAAAGGCCGGCAACAGTCAGGCAGGATGATAGCAGAGCGGTTACAAGGATGCCGATGATGATTTTTTTCTTGCTCATATGATACATTTGACACATTCCTTATCTTTCTTACAAATAGGCATATGGACTGACGGGCTCGCCGTTCTGCCGTACCTCAAAATGGCAGTGCGGACCAGTGGAATTCCCGGTTGAACCGCAATAAGCGATGGTCTGCCCCTGGCTCACGGACTGCCCTTCGGAAACAGCCAGAGACTGATTATGACCGTAAAGCGTCGTGATGCCGCCGCCATGATTGATGATGACCGCATTGCCATAGCCGGAAATCCAGCCTGCGTATTCAACGGTACCACTCTGCGCGGCATGGATGCTTTGTCCATAGTCGCCACCAATATCAACGCCGCTGTGAAAGCGCTGCGCACCAGTGATCGGGTGAATGCGCCAGCCGAATTCTGAGGTAACCGTCCCTGCCAACGGCCAGATCATCGCACCGGATCCTGACACCATCACACCGCTGTCGCCGCGTTCACGGATCATCGCACCGACCTGGCGCGAAGCAGCCATGAGTTCCTCATACTGCTGATCGATGAGCGCTTTATCTGTCTTGAGCCGCTCTATGAGCGCCTGCTGACGGGCTACCTTTTCTTCCATATCCTGGCGGGCCTTGTGCGCCCGGTTTTCCTGCTCAGCCTGCGTTTCCCGGTCTTTTTCAAGCTCCGCCTGCGCCAGCTCAAGCTGATCCCTGACAGCAGCCACTTCCGTCACGAGTCCATAGTCACGCCGGATGATGCGTTTCAGGAGATCCATGCGTGTCATCAGGTCATTGAAGTCTTTCGCACCAAACAACACATCGAGGTAGGAAATCTGACCATGGATGTAGATATCGCGCACGCGTTTGCCGAGTGCCCGGCGCTTGCTATCATATTCACGCTGGAGTTCCTGCAGCGCGGATTCATTCTCCCGCATACGTGCTTCCGTAGCATCCAGTTCGGCCTTGCGGGCCTGGTGTTCCTTGACGGCTGCATCAGCAGCCTCATCGATGGCTCGTTTTTCCTCGGACACATTATCGATTTTCTGCTGCAACTCATTGCTCTGGCGCAATTTGCCGGCGGCCTGATCCTCGTAGCTCTCGCCATGATTTGTCAGAGCTGCCGCGGATAATACCGCAGGCTGCGCCAGCAGGCAGGCAGATAGGCAAAGGCTCAGCCACCGCTGCCGCCAGCCCCCTTTCAGTACGTGCTGCACATGACACACTCCCATCGTTTTGCTCCCTTCCCCATGCGGCTCAGACTTTCAGGAAACGCTTGAGCGAGATGGTCGACCCCAGCGCACCGATAAAGATACCAGCTGCCAGGATGGCCAGCGTCACATAATTCATGAATGGATACTGCGGCAACAGCGGGAAGAAAGCAAGCGTATCGTAAATCTTGGCCGCCATGGCCGCATAAAAGCTCCGCAGGACGAGTGCAGAAAGCAAGCCGCCGGCAAACCCCATGACCACGCCCTCCAACAGGAATGGCCAGCGAATAAACCAGTCCGTCGCTCCCACATATTTCATGATGGCAATCTCTTTGCGCCGTGCGAAGACGGTAAGACGGATGGTATTGGATATGATGAATAGCGTCGCACCGCACAAAAGCACCATGAGTACCAGCCCAAAGATGCGGATAAGGCGTGTGATATCAAAGAGATGTGTCGCCACATCCTGTCCATAGCGGGCTTCCTCCACGCCGTCAAATTGCCCGATGGTCCCAGCGGCCGTCTCGACAAAGGCCGGGTCTTCAACCGTCACCGCAAAGGAATCCGGCAGAGGGTTCTCGTCGCCAAGCGCATCGAGCAGATACCCTTGGTCGCCAAGCCTCTCCCGCAGGCGCTGCTCAGCCTCTGCCCTGTCTACATAAGTGACATCATTGATGCCGGCCAGCCCTTCGATTTCCTGCTGGATACTTTCTTTGCGCGCCTCACTCACCCCATCTTCCAGGTAAACGTTGATCTGCACCTGGGATTCCAGCGTAGAAGCCAGGCGGTTCATATTGAGTACGAGCAGCAAGAATACGCCGAGTACAAACAGGGAAACCGTGACCGTGCCAATGGATGCGAACGTCATCCAGTTGTTGCGCTTGAGAGAACGGAATACCTCCTGGATGAAATACTCGCTGGTCCTAAGCTTCATATCCATATCCTCCTCGTTCTTCGTCGCGCACGATGCGCCCGTCTTCGATGGCAATGACGCGGCGCTGCATGGTATCAACGATAGTCTTGTCATGCGTCGCCATGACGATAGTCGTGCCAGCCAGGTTGATGCGATTGAAGATATCCATGATATCCCAGCTCGTCTCGGGGTCGAGATTGCCCGTCGGCTCATCGGCAATGACAATGGCCGGGTCGTTGACGATGGCACGGGCAATCGCTACGCGCTGCTGCTCGCCGCCGGAGAGCTGCGAGGGAAAGCAGCGGTACTTGTCGCGCAGTCCCACGACATCGAGTACCGCGTTGACACTGCGCTGCATCAGGCGGCGCGGTGCCTCGATGACCTGCATGGCAAATGCCACATTCTCAAAAACGGTCTTATCGGGCAGCAGTCGATAATCTTGGAAGATGACGCCCAGCCCACGCCGCAGGTAGGGAACCTCAGAACGCTTCATATGGACGACATCGCGTCCATTGACGAGCAGCTGTCCCCGGGTCGGCAATTCTTCACGGAACAGCATCTTGATGAACGTCGACTTGCCCGCACCACTGGCACCGACAATAAAGACAAATTCTCCCGCCTCAATGTCGACACTGACATGGTCGAGCGCAGCCGTACCATTGCCGTAAATTTTTGATACATTGCGCATGTGAATCATATACGAACTTCCTCCAGAATCACCAATACTCAAAGATGCACAAAAGAGGACCCCAGCGGAGTCCTCTCGTGATGGTTCTCAATCCTCTATGAGGTTCAATGCCAGCTCCGCATTGCGTGCCGCAAGATTGCGCAGCACCGACAGCAGCTCGGCATTCTTCTTGCGGAAAGCAGCCTTGTCCTGCCATTTGCGACGCACCTCCTGCATGAGGGCATCGGCTGTGACCGTATCCAGGCTGCCGACAGGCTGCTCACCAATGGAATCGAGGAAACGGTCAATCTTGGGATCATAGGAAATGCCGATCATCGGCACGCCCATGACACCGGCGAAGATCAAGGCATGCAGGCGAATGGCTATCATCAGATCCATATTGCCGACCAGGGACAGGAATTCGCTCGTCGTATACTCATCATGGAGTACCGTATAGGGCTCCTTTGTCAGTGCAGCAATGGAATCCGCCGCCCGCACATCCTCAGGGAACTGCATGGGCAGGAAGACCACGCGCGCCGAAAGCTCACGCACGATGCGGTCGGATACTTCCGCCATGACCTCCTTGAAACGCGTCTCATGCTGCCAATCGCGGACGGAGATGCCCACGACCGGCTTAGCGCCATCGGCATGATAAGCATGAAAGATGGCGCGGCCTGCCGCTTTATCAACGGGATGAATGGCCAGCACAGGGTCTGCCGTACACTCGATGACCGGTTTCGTGATACCGAGACGCGAAAGTTCTGCCAGAGAGCCCTTGTCGCGCACAGTGATGAGATTGACGCGATTGCCGATCACACGCATGGCAAAACCTGCCAGCCTGCCGATGATGGGGCCAATCCCCTGAGCGTAAAGCATGACCTTCTTGCCCAGCAGCAAGGCTAGGAAAATGATTGCCAGATAATAATAGAGGCTCCGTCGGCTCGTGACATTCTGCAAGAGACTGCCACCACCGCTGATGAGCATATCCGCCCGATAAAGCTCCCGGATAATCGCAGGAAAACGGAGCCAGGAAACGGATTCGACGCCATGGCGGCGGCTCGTATCGGCAGGGTTTGCCGATATCACCGTGATATGAAGTTTTGGGTCGAGATCCCCGAGAACCTCGAGCATGGCAGCCAGCATGGCCTCATCCCCGGCATTCTTGGAGCCGTAATATCCCGATACGACAATCCGTCTCTCCATCAGTCTGCATTTCTCTCCTTTTCATTTTCGTGGGCATGACGCGCTCTGGCCAGGATCATCTGCCAGAGTTCCACCAGGATCATAGCTGCCGCACCGATACCAGCCCCCAGTACAATGCCGCCAATGCCGCGCATGAACGACATATAAACCGGCGTACGCATATGTGCAAAAGTTTCAACCATCGACCCCTGGCCAATGGTTGCCACAAGGACCAAGGCAAAGAATACCATGGTCGGCCATTTGCGCAGGACAGCCATCGCGGCCAGCATGAAGGCCGGATGACCGATCAGCAACTCCTTGGTGCGCGGACGCGCGTAAAAAGCCTGTTCGAGGAAGGCTCGGAAGCGGAGTTCCGTCTGTGATACGGGCATGCCGGAAGTATGGCCGCTGCGGGCCACGAATACAATTCCCGCCACCAGGACAAGGAAGAGCCCGATCAATGTCTTGACCTTGACTGGCATATCAAGGATGCGCTTGAGCTGTTCCATGACACCCTGCGTATCATCCATGCGACCATCGAAAATATCGAAACGCTGCAGGAAGGCGATGCCCACAAGGACAAGAGGCAACACGAACGTCAGCTTGATGCCGCGGAAAATATTGAACTCGAGGAAGTACGGCGTATCCGCCAGCGAAGCCGACAGATATGCAGCACCGATGTACGAAAGGGCGCCCGTCACAAAAAGAGCCACTGCTGCCGTCACGAGCAGACGGATGAAGTGGATGCGGGTCTTCTCATGGAAGGCACGCACGCGATCCAGCTGGAAAATGACAGCCAGCGCAGGAAAGACATTGGCACTGGCCAAGGCCGCAACCACACGGATCTTCGAGCCATTGCCCATGAGTACCGGCACCGCGGCCAGCAAGCCGAAAGCCAGGAACAAGATGAACTGGTAACGCGGACGCGCATTGAGGCGCGGGATGACGAGCGAAAGGTAAAGTACGCCGGCTGCAGCCACGCCCAGCATGACCAGCGCGCGCAGGATGACGGACGGATTGTAAATGGCAAACGTGCCGGCCGGGCCGATGGTATAGCCATGAGCAACCAGCTTATCATGCGTTGCCTTGAAGTAATCCATATTCGTCTTCAAGAGGCTCATATTCGGCGATGGCTTGTCATAGATGCGCAAAAGGTCAATGCGGATGTTGCGTTCCTCATCCGTATTGGACCAGCGTTCCACAGCCGTATCGATCTTGAGTTTCGGCTGTTCATCTTTGGGAATGGAGTACAGACGTGCGACATGATCATAACCGAGTCCCTTGGCGATCTCCTCCATGCCATCCTGCTTATAGAACTGCAGCTGGGTCGTTGCCTCAATGAGTCCGAGGTTGATATCGTGTGCCTTCATCTCATCGATGGTCGTCTGCAACGCTTGCGGGGCACCAAGAGACTGATTGCCGGAAAAGACGATCTCAGAGATACGGAAGCCATCCAGACGCTGGAATACAGCCTTGACGTCATCCGGCGTGCATTCCTCATAATTGCTCGGACGTGCCAGGACATAAAAACCAGCATCGTTTACTGCTTTCATCTCATCGGTGGGCATGCCGAGATTCATCTTGATGAACGATTCATAATGCGCCTTGACAGCAAGGACTTCCTCCGAACCGACCGTAAGGATCTTGACCCGGTCTTCGCCGAGGCGGCGCAGCAGATCTTCCTTGACTTCCCGATATGTTTGCGGGTCATGGCCCACGACATAGACCTCGCTGCCCTGGATTTCCCCGGTTGCCACGAGCTGACGCCAGACAGGATCAGAAAGCGTCCCGGCATGATAACCGGCAAGGATCTGACTGCCCGGCAAAGCTGTAGCTTTGCCGTTTTCATTGAGTTTCTTGAAGGTCGTCTCATAGACGGCCAGCGAAGTGATTCCCGCTTCCTTGGCCTGTTGCAGGACGACATGTTCCGGCAGACCCTCACGCTGTGCAAGTTCCTGGAGGCCTTCGTAGTCAATGGCCATATCGACCTGGCGATTGGCCTGTTCCACGGCATGGCGCTGGAAACCGATTGCCAGCGCTGCCAGCAGCCCGATCACGATGACAGCGATGAGCCATCGATTGTATTTGAAATCCTTCATTTGCCAAAAACCACCTTATCTCATCATTCCCTACGTGCGTCAGCGACGTACCGATTCCCCTGCCACGACCAGGATGCTGTCCGCACGCTGCTCCACACGCTGTATCTGCATGCCAGACGGCAATTGTTCCGGTTTCACGAGCTGGATCTTAGTGACGAGTTCACCTAGATGCATGCTGCCAAAGGGCGAGTCCGTCACTTCAAGTTGATCCGTCACAAAATAGAGCGAACCGGCTTCTGCCGCCATATGCCCAGTCAGCGAAATTCCAGCCCGGCGTCCCAATACTTTTGCATCTGCCGTCGCCACGATATTGTCATCCGTGACCGTCACCTGCAGATTGTCAGCCTGCTTGAGCTTCGCAGCCAATGCCTCGCGCAGGCTCTCAGCGTCAAAGGTACCGAGCAGCGAGAGTGCATGTCCGTCCGAAAGTTTCAAGTTGCCATGGAAAAGTTCTCCACAGTCAATCTGCACATCGCGGCCCGTGAGTTTGAGTTCCCGAGCCCGCAACTGACCGATCCTGCCATTACGCACTACCACGCTGAGCTGGTCAACATGACCGGCTGCCAGGAAGAGGCGCGGCGTCGAGGACATGGCCACCTCGACATCATTTGTCGCGAACTTGTGAGACAACCGCGACGCCACAGCCTCCTCCATCAAGAAAGGTAACAGCAGCTCGCCAAGCACGATTAATATTATGAAGAACAAGCCCGCAATAGTCAAGGTTTTTCGCAATTTCATCCCCCCGCAATCACCTGTCAATGGAACAAGGAGCCAGAAGCTCAGCCCCTGACTCCTCAAACGGATTCATTAAATTTCGTGATTTGCCTTTGCTGCCAGAAAAGCACGGATGAACATATCGATATCGCCATCCATGACGGCCTGGACGTTGCCCGTTTCAACATTCGTGCGATGATCCTTGACCATCGTGTAAGGCTGGAATACATAGGAGCGGATCTGGCTACCCCACTCGATCTTCTGCTGGTCGCCTTCCAGTTTCGCCAGCTCGGCTTCCTTTTTCTCCATCTCCAGCTCAAAGAGCTTGGCGCGCAGCATCTTGAGGCACTGCTCGCGGTTCTGCAGCTGGGAGCGTTCATTCTGGCACTGTACAACGATACCCGTCGGCTCATGCGTCATGCGGACAGCAGAAGACGTCTTGTTGATATGCTGACCGCCGGCACCCGATGCACGATACGTATCGACACGTACATCCGACATATTGATGTTGACTTCGACATTATCATCGATTTCCGGCATGATGTCGCAGGCAGCAAAAGAAGTATGACGACGCGCCTGTGCATCGAACGGGGAAATGCGCACCAGACGATGGATACCTTTTTCCGACTTGAGGAAACCGTACGCGTTATGCCCCTTGATGAAAAGCGTCGCACTCTTGACACCGGCTTCATCACCAGGCAGCAGATCTGCCGTCTCTACGGAAAAACCATGACGCTCTGCCCAGCGGCCATACATGCGCAGGAGCATCTGTGTCCAGTCCTGCGCCTCCGTTCCACCCGCACCGGCATGCAGCGTCAGGATCGCATTGTTTGCATCGTAAGGACCTGAAAGCAGGACTTCAAGCTGCAGGGCCTCGAGCCCCTCAGCCACAGCATCGAGTTCAGATTGGACATCGCCCTCCATGCTCTCATCCTGCTCTTCCATCCCCATTTCCCAAAGGGTTTGGGCATCTTCGAATTTCGCGACAAGATTCTTGTACTTGTCAACGCTGATCTTGACATCGTTGAGTTCCTGATTGATTTTCTGGGCTTTTTCTGCATCGTCCCAGAACGTCGGTTCACCCATCTTGTATTCGAGCTCGGCAATCTTCTCTTCCTTGGCCGGAACCTCGAGGGATTCGCCCATCTGGTCCAGCTTTTCCTGGAGTTCGCCGAGACGCGGTTTCAAATCTTCTAACATGATATCCTTTCTCTCCTCATAACCCAGGGCCTTGCGGCCCGTCATCGGCAGGATGGCTGCCAGCAGGCGCCATCAGGCATTCTTGCCGCAGCAATTCTTGTATTTCTTGCCGCTGCCGCACGGGCACGGGTCATTGCGTCCAACCTTCTTGCCATCATTCGTGACCGGCTTCTTATGTGCTTCAGCTGCGCTGATCTCATCACCGTGCGAAGCCTGGGCATGCTGCAGGTGATCCTCAAGCTGCGATTTCTGCTTCTTGATGGTCTCCTCCATCTTGGCCTTGTCCTGTTCCGAAGCGGGCTTCTGCTCCTCGGCAGCTGCCTGCTGCTCCGGCGTCACGATGCTGACATGATACATGAGCGACGCAATCTGATCCTGGATGGCCGCTTCCATCTCCTCAAACATGTCAAGGGCTTCGATCTTGTACTCGACAAGCGGATTGCGCTGACCATAGGCACGCAGATTGATGCCGTCGCGCAGCATATCCATGTGATCGAGATGCTCCATCCACTTCGTGTCGACGACACGCAGCATGACGACTTTCTCGAGTTCACGCATATTCTCTTCACCAAAGAGCAGTTCGCGATTATGATAGCCTTCTTCCGCCAGCTTCTCGAGGCATTCCTGCAACTCGTCGCGGCTCATCTCTGCCAGCTCTTCTTTCTTGAGGCGGCCCTGCGGCGCATAGATCTTCTCCGCATCCTCGATGAGACCGTCAAGCTGCCATTCTTCCGGATAAAGCTGTGCATTGGCGTACTGATCCATCTCTGCACGGATGATGTGCTTGACCATGCCCATGATATTCTCACGCAGGTTCTCGCCGAGCAGGATCTTGCGGCGTTCACCGTACATGACCTCACGCTGCTGGTTCATGACATCATCGTATTCAAGGACATGCTTGCGGATATCGAAGTTGCGCGCTTCAACCTTCTTCTGAGCATGCTCGATGGAATTGGTGATGAGCTTATGTTCAATCGGTTCATCCTCATCCATGCCGAGTTTGTCCATGATGCCCGAGATGCGGTCCGAGGCAAAGAGGCGCAGCAGATCATCCTCGAGTGACAGATAGAAGCGCGAAGCGCCCGGATCACCCTGGCGGCCAGAGCGGCCGCGCAGCTGATTATCGATACGGCGGGATTCGTGACGTTCTGTGCCGATGATGAAAAGGCCGCCGAGTTCTGGGACCCCTTCCCCCAGCTTGATATCCGTACCGCGGCCAGCCATGTTCGTCGCAATCGTCACGGCACCTTTCTGACCGGCACCAGCAATGATCTCGGCTTCCTTCTCATGGAACTTCGCATTGAGTACGTTGTGAGGAATCCCATGTTTATGGAGAATGGTACTGAGTTCTTCCGACTGCGTGATGGACGTCGTACCGATGAGGACCGGCTGCCCCTTGCGGTGGAGTTCCTCAACCGCACGCCCGACTGCCTTATACTTGGCCCGTTTCGTCTTGTAGATAAGATCCGGATAATCAATGCGGATGACCGGCTTGTTCGTCGGCACGACAATGACCGGCAGATTGTAGATCTTGAGGAACTCATCTTCCTCGGTCTTGGCCGTACCTGTCATGCCCGCCAATTTCTCATACATGCGGAAGTAATTCTGGAACGTGATGGTGGCAAGCGTCTGGCTCTCACGCTGGATCTTGACGCCTTCCTTGGCCTCAATGGCCTGATGCAGGCCATCCGAGTAGCGGCGGCCCTCCATCAGGCGGCCTGTGAATTCATCGACGATGATGATCTCGCCGTTGCGCACTACATAGTCGCGATCGCGCTTCATGAGTGCTTTGGCACGCAGTGCTGCGGTGAAGCAATGCGAAAGCTCAATGTTTTCCGGTGCATAGAGATTGTTGATGCCAAGGATCTTCTCGACCTTCGGGATGGTGCTGTCAGCAGGCGCCACCGTCTTCTGCTTCTCATCGACCGTATAGTCGACACCTTCCTTGAGGCCAGCCACAGCTTTCGCCATCACAGCGTACATATCCGTCGATTTTGCGCCGGGCCCCGAAATGATGAGCGGCGTACGCGCTTCATCGATGAGGATGGAATCGACCTCATCGACGATGGCATAATGCAGGTCACGCTGCACCATCTGCTCCGGGTAGATGACCATGTTGTCACGCAAATAGTCAAAGCCAAACTCGTTATTCGTACCAAACGTGATGTCACGGCTGTAGGCGAACTTGCGCTCCGGGAAGTCCATATCATGGACGACGAGGCCAACCGTCAAGCCAAGATACCGGTATAGGCGGCCCATCTCTTCGCTGTCGCGGCGTGCCAGGTAATCGTTGACGGTAATGACATGGACCCCCTTGCCTGTCAGCGCATTGAGGTAGACCGGCAGCGTAGCCACGAGGGTCTTGCCTTCACCCGTACGCATCTCGGCAATCTTGCCCTCATGCAGGCACATGCCGCCAATGAGCTGGACATCGAAATGACGCATGCCAAGGACACGGCGGGAACCTTCACGTACAACCGCGAAAGCCTCCGGCAGGATATCCTCGAGCGTCTCACCATTGGCAAGGCGTTCGCGGAATGCATTCGTATAGCCCGTCAGCTTATCATCAGTCAAGCCCTGCATCTGTGGCTCCAGTGCATTGATTTTCTCAACCACTTTACGATAGCGGGCAATCTCTTTATCGTTATTGTCACCTAAGAATCGTTTGATGAATCCCAGCAACCAAATCACTCCTTCACATCAGGTACGGACAGCGAGTCCTGTCCTATAGTTAGCCTACCTTACAATATTATCAGACTGCCGGATAGAAGTCAATCAAACCGCCAGGTCTCAGCATGCAGGCTGTTACTGATATAACGCGCGGAAATTGACCGGCTCAATCTTTTCCTGTGTCAGGACTGCCTTGACCTTTGGTGAGAGAACCGCGGCGAGTTCCGCTTCAAAATCATGCTGCCAATGGCAGGCTGTCACCAGCGGCTCATTCTTTGTCCCCGGATGCATCATGATCTCCGTCGTGCCGACAGGCAAATCCGCCAGCACCTTGAGCAAAAAGGCTTCACTGACCGCTTCGCCTGCTACGATGCCGTTGAAATGATCCGGGACAGCGATATGCCTGCGCCGTGCCTGCAGGACAGCTAGCCGCGCCAGGCTGCCCAGCCCCAGCCGCCCGATCAGCTGGCCCAAGCCGCCAAACCGCCCGGCAAACAGCGGCGTGCGCGGCACACGCATAGCTCGGATGTTCCCAGCTTCACAAAGATCCAATACCACCTGGAGGATGCCGGGCAGCGTATGCATATGCTGATGGCTGTCCGCATGCGAGAGCGGCACGCCTGTACGCTCCACCTTCTGGAGCTGCGCCCCGAGTTCTGCCCGCACTTCCTCCAGGCGCACGCCACCGCTCAGATAATGCTTGAGAAAAAGCGAATGATTGTCATAAAAACGTCCTTCAGGCGTAACGAGGCTTGGTATTTCCGCAGGAGGCAGGACCGGTTCATCATCGACCAGCGTGAAATGGATTCCCAAACCGAGTTCCGGATGGCGCCTGGCAATATCGACGGCACCGGCAAAGGCATGCCCTCCTGCCATGATGGTGGCTGAACGCAGGCAGCCGTGCATGACACCAAGTTCCACGGCTTCATTGATGGCTTCATGTCGGCCGAAATCGTCCGCATTGATGATTACTTGCTTTGTCATCTATCTGATTTCCTTTCTCTTTGCGTCATTTCCTGGCAAGCAAAAGGGAGCTGCCCTCATCCAATGTTCTGGACAGGGCAGCTCCACAATCCTTTCATGCTGGCACGCAATATATCCTGTGTCAGTTGCTCGATTCGATCAAACCATAATTGCCATCGTTACGGCGATAGACAACATTGACATCTTCCGTTTCCGCATCGCGGAACACGAAGAAATTATGATTCAAGAGGTTCATCTGCATAATGGCTTCCTGGACATCCATCGGTTTCACGATGAAGTGTTTCGTCTTGACGATATTGTACGTCGCTCCCTCATCCCGTACATCCGGAAGCGGGGTTGCCTTGAATGCATCGGCCTTGAAGCCGCCGGCACGGAAACGGCGAGCCAGTTTCGTCTTCTGTTTGTGGATCTGACGCTCCAGTTTTTCCACCACGAGATCGATAGACGTGTACATATCCATCGTGGACTCCTCACCACGAAGCAGCACGCCACCCTGGATCGGCACCGTGACCTCTACCGTATGACGGCCTTTCGATACGGTCAGGAGTACCGTGATGTTGCCGACGTTATCGAAGTATTTCGTAACCTTGCCGACGCGTTTCTCCACATATTCCCGCAGGGACGGAGTGATTTCGATATTCTTGCCTCTTACAGTGAATGTTGCCATGAGACACATCCCCTTTCTTATTTCTGCAGCAGAGAATGCTGCTGCATGATATCCCATACAAGAAGCCTGCTCCGATAGGGGATTGCTTCTGATTATATGATATGTATTCGCCAAGGTCTCACGAATCCCTGCTTGATATCGGAATATTTCATAAAAAAATAACAAAAAACCAACAACAGGGCAAAATGAAAGCCCAGACCGAAGCCTGGGCTGGTTAAAGACGGATATGATCAAGCTGTCTTGATGACATTAGCGGCCTGCGGGCCTCTCGCGCCCTCAACGATATCGAATTCGACATCCTGACCCTCATTGAGCGTCTTGAAGCCTTCATCCTGAATCGCCGAAAAATGAACGAACACATCGTCGCCATCTTCACGTGCAATGAAGCCATAGCCTTTCTCTGCACTGAACCATTTTACTTTGCCAACCATAATGATTCCTCCTAAAACAATGTAAACAAGGCCGTAACAGCCTACCAGTCAGAGCAACCCTGACCAATTCCAATTATACTTACTAGCTATACAGCTGTCAAATTACATTATAATATGAGGACTATAAGGAAGCCTTATGCACCCCTCGCAAATCAGAGTACTTTGGAGAGGAAAGAACGCGTACGTTCTTCCTTAGGATGCTCGAATACTTCTTTCGGATCGCCCTGTTCGATGATACGGCCGTCATCGACAAACAGCAAGCGGTCGCCGACCTCACGGGCAAACCCCATCTCATGGGTGACGATGACCATCGTCATGCCTTCCTCTGCCAGCTTGCGCATGACATCAAGGACCTCGCCGACCATCTCCGGGTCAAGCGCGGACGTCGGTTCATCAAACAACATGACCTTGGGCTTCATGGCCAGTGCGCGGGCAATGGCTACACGCTGCTGCTGTCCGCCGGAAAGCTGATTGGGATACGAATCGGCCTTATCCGCCAGGCCAACGCGGGCCAAGAGCTTCTTGGCCGTCTCTTCCGCCTCGTCCTTCTTGATGTGACGGACCTTCATGGGCGCAAGCATGATATTCTGGAGTACCGTCATATGCGGGAAAAGGTTGAAGCGCTGGAACACCATGCCCACTTCTTCCCGCACCTTATTGATATTGGCTTCGCCGTCGAGAACGATGCCGTCCACACTGACCTTGCCGGACGTCGGTTCTTCCAGATAATTCATGCAGCGCAGCAGGGTACTCTTGCCGGAACCGGACGGGCCGATGATGACCACGACTTCTTTTTCTTTGATATCGAGATCGATGCCTTTCAGGACCTCGACCTCGCCGAATGACTTCTTCAGATTCTCAATGGCGATCATCCGTCTGATACCTCCTCTCGAGATAAGCGACAAAGCGTGAAATCGTCAGCGTCATGGCCAGGTAAATGACCGCTACGCTGATCCAGATTTCCAGGGAACCGTACGTCTTGGCAATGATGAGCTGTCCACGGCGCGTGAGTTCTTCAAAGCCGATGACCGATACGAGGGACGAATCCTTCAACAGTGCGATAAACTCATTGCCGAGTGGCGGGATAACACGCTTGAAAGCCTGTGGGACAATGATGTAACGCATCGTCTGCACCCAGGTCATGCCCAGCGAACGGCCCGCTTCCATCTGTCCCTTGTCGATGGACTGGAAGCCAGCACGGAAAATCTCAGCGACATAAGCACCGGAGTTGATGCCGCAGGAACCAATAGCTGCCACGAACGGGTCGACGCGCTGACCGGTGATGACCGGCAGGGCGAAATAAACGAGGAAGATCTGCACGAGCAGAGGCGTGCCGCGGAAGAAATCGACATAGATGGCCGATAGGACGCGCAAGATCTTGAAGCGCGAGATACGCGCGATGCCGACAAAGAGGCCGATGATGACACCGAGGGCTACGGACAGAGCCGTAATCTTGATGGTAACGCCCGCTCCCACCAGCAACAGCGGGAAGGAGTTCACCACCAGGTCGAAATTGAAATGCATGTACTCTCACCTTACCATTTTCGAGTTATATTTATTCAACGGAAAAAGAAAAACCTGTACTTAATTATATTTCCTGTCGTATAGCATGTCAACGCATATTTTGAGGAAAAGAAAAACACCAAGCACAGAAGCTTGGTGTTTTTTTATGCAGGATTCGTGATTATTTCTGCCCACCGAACCATTTTGCATAGATCTTGTCGTACTCGCCGTTCTCCTTGAGCTTCTTGAGTGCGTCATTGACCTTCGTCTGGAGTTCCGTGTTGTCCTTGGCAAGGGCAATACCATAATCCTCAGCCGTCAGTTTTTCTGGCAGAGCCTTGACACCCGTCTCACCGCTCTTGGTGATGTAATAGTCGTTGACCGGACGGTCATTGACAACAGCATCGACGCCATTGGCTTTGAGTTCCATGAAGCAGTCTGCCGGCGTATTGAGTTCCTTGACCTCTACGCCACCGAGCTTCTTGACAGCTTCTGCACTCGTCGTGCCGATCTGTACAGCTACCTTATGCCCCTTGAGATCCTGGAAGCTCTTGATGCCCTGTTCGTCAGCACGAACGACCATCGTCAGGCCGGACTGATAATAAGGATCCGAGAAGAGTACGTTTTCCTTGCGCTCATCGTTGATCGTCATACCGGAGATGATGACATCGATATTCTTGGCCTGCAGAGCCGGGATGAGGCCATCAAAGCCGATGTTCTGGATCTCGACATCATAGCCCATCTCCTTGCCGATGGCACGGATGAGATCCATGTCGAAGCCCTGGTATTCTTTCTGTCCTTCATCCTGGAACTCGAATGGAGCAAAGTCAATGGATGAACCAACTTTAAGGACCTTCGCGCTGGAACTGCTGCTGGAACTCCCACCATTGCCACCGCAGCCGGCAAAGGCTGCGACTGCGAAGACACAGGCAGCTGCGAGAGCCAGTAATTTTTTCATCTTCATACAAAATCCCTCTCTCTCAAAATAATCGCGTTTCACAAAAGAAAGCCCGGAAACACAGTCCCGGGCTTCATTGCTCATGTGCATGTTTATTATAGCATGCTGCATAAAGAATCGCAAGCCATCAGCCTGCGGTTCCTGTTCTCATTCATGATTTCACTGAGCGTGTCTCTTGTTGAAGCAGTCACGGCAGTACACCGGACGGTCGTTCTTCGGCTCGAACGGCACTTCCGTCTCTTTGCCACACTCTGCACAGATGACCTTGTACATCTTGCGCTGCTCACCGCCCTCACGGCTGCGGCGACGCTTATCACGGCAATCACGGCAACGCGCTGGCTCGTTCTCAAAACCCTTCTCAGCATAAAATTCCTGCTCACCAGCGGTGAAGATGAATTCTTTACCACATTCTTTGCACGTGAGTGTCTTGTCCTGGTATTCCATAAGATAATCCCCTTACTATAAATAGAAATAAACTTCAGATGTCCGCTTCCCTATAAGCAGAAAATGCTAAGAAAAAGAACGTCTATATTCACAGTATACTGGTTCTTGCCTTAAAGTGCAAGTAATTTTTTTATTATGCAAATATTCAATTATATTGGCAGATAAAAATGGGACGTCCGCAGAGGGAGCAGTGAAGCATGCTCCTCCTGCAGACATCCCATGGTCAAAAACCTCTTATATCAGGAAATACCGCTATACATCATTTTCTCTTCCTGCGCGCAAAGACATGTGCTTCCGGACGCAGGATACGGCAGCTGTTCAGCACCACGGCCAAGGTAGCTGTATTGTGGATCACAGCAGCCCAGAGCGGATTGATGCGGCCCAATGCACCCAAGAGCATCGCCGCACTGTTGACCATGATGGTAGCCATGAAGTTCTGATGGACCAGATCCATCGTGCGGCGTCCCAGCTGCAGCGCCTCCATGAGTCGGGCGGGGTCTTCTGAGTGAATGGTCACTGCCGAAGATTCCGCCGCTATATCGGTCTGCCGCCCGCCCAGCGATACGCCGACATCGGCAAAGGCCAGTGCCGGTGCATCATTGATGCCATCGCCGACCATCATGACCGTGCCGTGCTGTTTGAGCTTATTGACATACTCCGACTTATCTTCCGGCAGGATTTCCGCATAATACGAGTCGATATCCATGCTGCGCGCCACTTCCTGTGCCACTGCTTTGCTGTCGCCCGTCAGCATGACAATCTCATCAATGCCATACCGTCGCATCTGATTGAGCGTTTTCTTCATCTTCGGACGGATAGGATCTTCGATGCCGATGACGCCGATAAGCTGCTGATCTCTTGCTACATAGAGAAGGTTCTTGCTCGTGAGGCCGGCATCCAGCGATTCCGGATCCGCAATGCCGTTCTCTGCAAGGAATTTTTTGCTCCCAACCCGGACCTTGCCGCCCTTATAGCCTTCAAAATCCGGTACATCAGCCAGCATACCACGAGCCACCAGGGTCTTTGCTGTCTTGTGATGCGGCGTTACCCATTCCTTCTCTTTGACATATTTCTGGATGGCCACGGCCAACGGATGAACGGAATGGAGTTCAGCCGAAGCTGCCAGGAGTACGGTCTCTTTCTCCGTAACGCCCTGTGCCGTCTTGACAAAGGAAATCTGGGGGACACCCACAGTCAACGTGCCTGTCTTATCGAGGACAACCGTATCCGTTTCAGCCAGTGCCTCGATGTAATTCCCGCCCTTGACGAGGATCCCTCGTTTGGCAGCCGCACCGATTGCCGCAGAAATGGCCGTTGCCGTCGAGAGCTTGAGACCGCAGGAAAAGTCAATGAACAAAAGATTCAAGACGCGCTGCCAATCACGCGTAGCTCCATAGACAATAGCTGCGCCAAGGAAGGAAACAGGAACCAGGAAATTGGCCATCTGGTCTGCAAAATTCTGCACGGGAGCCTTGCGCGTCTGCGCTTCTTCCACCAGATGGACGATATGTGCCAGGCTGGTATCTTTACCAACCTTCTCGACAGAAATGACAAGTTCACCAGCCTCAACCACAGAACCTGCATAAACAGGCGATCCTTTGTGCTTCATGGCAGGATTCGATTCACCTGTGATGGACGCCTGATTGATGGCAGCATCGCCGGACAGGACGTGACCGTCGATGACGATCTTCTCACCAGTATGTGCCGCAATGATGTCCCCTGCCTTGACTTTCTCCACAGGAACCTTGCGTTCTGTCTCACCTTCTACCAGCCAGACATACCGCTGATCAAGAGAGAGCAGGCCGGAAATATGGCTGCGGGCACGTTCCGCCGCATAACTCGTCAGCATCTCTGCACCATTGGAAATCGCCAGCAGCGTCAGGCTCGATTCCGGTTTGCCCGCCAGGACCGAGGCAATCACAGCCGTAGCCGTCAACGTATCGGCATTGGGCTGATGGTCTTTGAGCATCCCCTGCACGCCATTCTGGATGAACTTGCGGGCAATCCCCAAGACCAGGAGGCTCCTTACCACTTTGAGGCTCAGGAAGAGCTGTGGCTGCGTGCGGCGCAGGATCTCCATGCCAGCAAAGCTCGCGAGGGAAAAAAGTGCATCGCGACGATATTCCGCCAAACGATCTGCCGGTTTGATGGATGCCTCTTTCGCACGCTGTACAGCCTCAATGGCCAGGCACTGGATCTCGCGGATGGGCAGGCGCCCCTGGTACCAGATCTGTATCCGTTTCTCCGCTATGGTCACAGCCTTGACCATCCGATAACAACGTATCATTGCAGCCAGCCTGGCTCGTTCTTCACGCGGCAGAGCAACCTGCAGATGCAAATAACAACTACCGTACATTATACTGTTCGCCATCCTCTCATGAGTGACAAGGCCCACCAGAGCATCTGCGCACCGGACGGGGATGTCTGTGTCAGGATCATCTTGCGCAAGCCGCGCAGGCCAAACATCAGTGAAGCCAGCGAACTCATGTCAAACATGCCGCCGGTACTTTGCTTGATCCAGGAAGAAAATGCCCGCGCAGACCCGCGGATGCTGCGCGTGATGCTGCCAGCATGCGATTCATCTGGCTGTCCTTCTTCTCCAGGCGTCCTGGAAGATCCAGAAAAGATATGCTCTCGCAGCCAGGCAGCCAGTCCTTCGATCTTCAGTGCATCTGCTTCTGCAAAACAAAGCAGGATGCTGCCGCTCAATGCATTGACTTCGATGCTCTTGACAAAATCCAGGCGGGAAAGATTCTTCTCCAGGCTTTCCGCCAATTCCCTGGAAATGCAGGCAGCCCGATACCGGCGGCGCCCCGGCAGGGAAGAAACCAGCACCAGCCCGTATTCTGCCGGACGCACAACGCGAGGGCGCAGGCGGGACGGCTGGATGCTCGCAGCAGGAGTCCGCCCACCGCTGAATATTTGGCGGATCCCCTTGCCGATTGCAGCTCCCATCATAAAACCAGATACATATGACATAATTTACCTCCTCCGCACATGCGTCATGATATATTCTTCGACCTTGCGTAAATCACGGTTCGCTCGCAGGATTTCCGGCGTATAATGGATGAGGATAGAGCCGGTTACGGTATTCGTCTTTACGTCCTCAATTTCCTGGAATGCCCGCAATTGCTGCTGTACCTGCTGCTCCAGTCCAGGATTGCCGATGAGCTTTTTGCTGTAGAGCCGCACACGGCCTGGCAAATAGGATGAGATATCGACGGAACGGATGAACAGGTCCAGCGTATTCGTAGGGATCTGCAGATTTCCCATGAAATTCAAAGTAGGATTCCTCCCTCCAAATCAGATGTACGTACAGAAAGAGACTGCCATGCGCGGCAGTCTCTCCTTTGTTTCAACGGAAACAATCAGTTCTTCTTGGCTTCCTGAGCGGCAATCAGGTCTTCCAGTTCCTCCTTCTGACGCTGAAGCTCAGCGAGAGGGATCTCACCGGCCGGAGCAGCAGGCTGAAGCGCTGCCATCTGCTGTTCGCGTTCCTGCATGAAACGATAGCCGAAAATGCCGGCTACAGCACCAACTGCGAGACCAATCCAAAAATCTGTCTTCTGGAACATCTCATCCATCCTCCTTCATGAATCCTGGAATTCTATAATAAGCATGAATGCCCATTACCTGTCTTGATTGGAGACTGCACTCTTCATTTCCACCTCATGATATCACGACTGGTTATCATTGTCAAATAGAATGCGATAAAAAACCTGGCAGGATAAGGTCTGACAGGTTTTTTCATGCGTTCATCCCAGCGCTGATTTACATATCTTTAACGGGAACAGGACCACGGGAAATCGCCATCGCCCCCGTGCGGGCAATCTCGATGATGCCATATTCTTTCATGACCTCACAGAGCGCATCGATCTTATCCTGGGCACCCGTGAGCTCAATGACCACGTCTTCCGGCGTGACATCCACGATATTGGCACGAAAGATATTGACAACGTTGATGATATCCGCACGATTGGCTTTGGTGGCTGCGACCTTGATGAGTACGAGTTCCCGCTCAATGGAATCCACTTCACTGAGATTGACGATCTTGATGACGTCAATGAGTTTGCTGAGCTGATTGATGACCTGATCCAGCTCGTTCTCGGATTCTACGGATACGGCAATATTGATGCGCGTGACATCCGGTTCTTCCGTATAACCGGCCGAAATGCTTTCAATGTTGAACGCTCTGCGGCTGATGAGGCCCGATACGTGCGTCAGCACACCAGGCTTGTTGTCCACCAAGACCGCCAGAAGATACTTTTTCATGATAACAAACTCCTCTTCTTCTCTCGCAACGATCCTCTTGGGGATCAGAGCGTACCAAGCACCATCTGATCGAGACGCTTGCCGCCCGGCACCATCGGCAGGACATCCTCCTCCTCAGGAATCAGCACATCGACGAGTACAGGGCCAGGCTGGGCCAGGATTTCCGGCAGGCGCGTCGTGAGTTCCTGCTTCTTCGTCAAGCGATACCCTTTTACGCCCATGGCTTCTGCCAGTTTTACAAGATCTGTCTTGCCCTTGAGTTCCGACTGGGAGTAATGGTGGTTGTAGAAAAGGCGCTGCCACTGGCCGACCATACCGAGGATGCAGTTATGGACGACCACAACCTTGACATCGATATCATTATCGGCAATGGTCGAGAATTCCTGGCAATTCATCATGATGCTGCCATCCCCCGTGAAGAGGACTACGCGGCTTTCGGGGCAGCCGATCTTGGCACCCATGGCAGCCGGCAGGCCATAACCCATTGTTCCCTGGCCGCCAGAAGTAAGGAAATGGCGTGGCTTGTACGTCTTGAAGAATTGGGCAGCCCACATCTGATGCTGACCGACATCCGTAACGGCAATCGTATCTTTATCCGACAATTGGCTGATCTTGGCAATGAGCGCGCCTGGCTTGATGAGGTCGCCCTCCTCCTGATAGCCAAAGGGATGTTCTTTCGTCATCGCTGCCGCATGTTCCAGCCAGGGAGCGAAACGAGCGGGAAAATCGTCGTCAGCCGCTTCCAGTTTCTGGCGCAGGAGCGGCAGGGACCAGCTGAGGTCGCCGAGGACGCTGATATCAGCCGGGACATTTTTATTGACTTCTGCTGGATCGATCTCAAAATGAACGATTTTCGCATGCGGCGCAAACTCCGTTACTTTGCCTGTCACGCGGTCGCTGAAGCGCATGCCGATGCAAAGCAGGAGATCGCATTGCTGGATGGCCATATTTGCCGCATACGAGCCATGCATGCCGGCAAATTCCAAATAGCCCTCCATGTCCGCAGGGATTGTTCCCAGCCCCAGCAGCGTAGATGTGGACGGGATTCCCAGACGCTTGATGATTGCGCGAAGTTCCTCCGCAGTATTCGAGATCGTAACCCCGCCGCCAGTGAATACCAGTGGCTTCCTGGCTTTGCGAAGCGCTTCTATGACACGGTCGATATCGGCTTCCTGACCGATATTCTCACCTTTATACCCGCGCAGGCTGACCGTCTCCGGATATTCATAGTCAAATCTTGCGTCAAAGACATCTTTGGCCACATCAATGACCACAGGCCCCGGACGACCGGTCCTGGCAATGTAAAAAGCCTCCTTGATGACGCGCGGCAAATCGTGTACATCCTTGACCAGGTAATTATGCTTGGTGATCGGTGTCGTGATGCCGCAGATATCCGCTTCTTGGAACGAATCTTTGCCGATATACGGATTGGCCACCTGTCCCGTGATGCAGACGAGCGGCACCGAATCCGTGCAGGCCGTAGCGATTCCCGTGATCAAATTCGTGGCACCAGGGCCAGAGGTCGCAAATACCACGCCCACCTTGCCGGTTGCCCGTGCGTAACCATCTGCCGCATGAACAGCACCCTGTTCATGGCGCGTCAGCGTATGCGGGAAATTCATCTTATAGACAGCATCGTACAGCGTGAGCACCGCACCTCCGGGATATCCGAAGACCATGTCCACGCCCTCTTTTTTCAGGCTCGTAAGGACGGCCTGAGCACCATTCATCTTCAATCGAATGCCCCCTTGTACCTTCTGAACAAAGCTCGCGTTAGATTCCTCTATTATACATCGATTGTATACAAATTTACAACCACTAGATACAATTTTATTTCCCATAGTCGCTTGCAAAAACAAGTACGTCAACGGAAGAAGCACCTGCCGCCATCAAGACCTCTGCACATGCCGTTGCCGTCGTTCCCGTGGTCAGGATATCGTCGAGCAGCAGGATATGGCGTCCTGCAATCGCTGCCCCCGGTGCAGCTGAGAAAGCGTGTTGTACCACGTGTCGCCGCTCGCCTGGTGTCAAGCGGTAAAGCGGCTGCGTTACCGCCTGCCGCTGCAGCAGCCGTTCAAGCGGAAGTTGCCGCACAGAGAGCGCCCTGGCAAAAATGGCCTCCACCTGATTAAAGCCGCGTTCTCTTTCCCGTGCTGCATGCAGAGGAACAGGAACAGCCACGTCAAGATCTGCTGGCAGGAGAAACAGATGGTTTTCCCGCACATGACGAAGATACGTATCGATATACGGCAGGATACTTTTTTTCCGCCGATATTTGAGATCATGAACCAGGCTACGCAAGCCGCCGCGATATCCGCCCAAAGCCCACGCGAAGCGTATCCGTCTCTGCCCCGCTGCAGGAAGCAGCAGACGATGAGGTCCGCCGCCCCGCTGCAGGCAGGAAGGACACCACGAACCCCGTTCTTCTACATAGGCATGGCAAAGCGGGCAATGCGGCGGAAACAAGAAATCAAGCAGCGAGTTCCATAAAGATAATTGAATCATGCCGTTCCTTTCCAGACCACTGCAACATCACGGCAAGACCGTACTCAATGATTGAAGAAACGATGTTTCGGCTTCTTGCTCTGCCAAGCCATGACGGCCTCCAGTACAGATCCACCGATGCAGCGGGCTTTGTCCGATATCGTATAGCATTCCTCCTGCCCCATGGTCGGATGGATATCAGCCAATTTCTGCCCCTCGGCCACTTTCACGCCATCATAGATGATGCCGCGCAGCACGCCATCAATGGTTGCCTTGATCTCAACCGTCTTGCCATCCTTCATGTGCAGATGTGCCAGAGTTTCCCCTTTCTTGACCACCAGTGATATCGTCCGCAGTACCTCGATACGGCCATCGGCCGGTGAAAAGACCAGGTGGTCGAGATTCGGTGACGTATCCACCGTACCATTGCCGTGATCGAGATCCTTGGATGAATAACCTTCGTAGATCAGGCGTCCGAGATTATGGCCGCGGCCTGTCTCGACCACCACGTCAACATCACGCCCGGCACAGAATCCCGGTCCCAGCGCAATGGTGTGCGTTGCCATATCCTTGTTCGTCCCTGTAGACTGATGATTCAAGATGGCATCGACCAGCACATCCGGATTCAGCTCGGACACGCATTTCGCTTCCGGGTCGGCCATCATGATGACCTCTCCTTTCTTGAGGCGCTTGGTCGCCTCCTCAAGCGTTTTCACCCGGTAACAGGTTACGCGTTCCACTTCAGCTTCACCACGGTACATGGCATCAGAAAATGCGACTCTGCGGCGCGTAGCAGTCGGTTTTTTTTGCTCGAGTACCAGCACACGAAACCCAGCACGATGCAGGCAGTGGATGATACCACTGGCAATCTCACCGCCGCCGCGCACGACAATCAAATGTTTCATAGGACAGGCCCTTCTTTCCCTTTTGTATTATCTTCATTATACTACAAAATCCGATAGGAACCCCTATTTTTCCAAGAACAATCAAAATGAAGCAGTGTATCGGAGCAAAAAACGCAGACTTAACGACAGCAAGCAAAATTCCTCATAAATTATATCAGAAGTATTGAAATTATCTGATAGCAATGTTATAATATAGATGTAAAGAGGAGATGGACATGCAGACCACTGTAGAGTAGTCCTGGAGGTCGAAATGGAGTACGGTGCCTGTCCTGCCGAAAGAGGCTCTCTTCAAAACCTTACACGAAAGGATGTGGGTGGTTATTGAAGATTATGTACTGCAAGACTTCATTCCATCCTGACTAGCAAGCGCATCGTTGAAGTACAAGAATATCCGCAGATGGCGGGGAATGCACGTAATGATGGCCAGGGGCCGCCAGTCGTGCTCGATGCTAGTGGAAGTTTGGAGCGCAACGTCAGCGCAATGGACTGAAGGAAAGCAACCCTGGGTAAGTAAGTAACCAAGTTTCATCTACGTTCCATCGAGAGTGGTAGTCGGTATCTCCTATCGTTATCGGTAACGTCCCGAAGATGAACCAGAAGTGTACACGACCGTACAACAAGGTGATTTGACATCACAGTTGTTTCAGCTGAGCATGAGATATTCGTAAAATTTCTAATCGCGAAGGAATTTTACAAGGTGACAACAGAATATTGAAAGAGAAGGATCACAAATATCTATGGTAATCTACATATAAGAGCGGTTCGTATTACAGAGAGAATGCGAACCGCTTTTGTTATGCCCTTTTCCAGCCGAAGCAGTATCCCTCGCCTGTCAAAATTCAAGCCACACGCCAGGCTTGCATACTCCTGGAAAACCATCATCAATACAAGCAAGAAATGAGAAGATATATGCTGTTGATACACATAAAAGAGGACATCCGAGAAAGCAGACTTGCTTCATCGGATGTCCTCTTCTTTTTCACAAACGGATTCTGTCTCAGGAATCTTCATAAGGACGCACTCGCAGCGTCAAACCGCGCTGTTCGCAGATAGCCCGGCATTTCGCGATCTCATCAGGCCCCTCAACATGATCAACGATAGTAAGGACGACATGCGGCACATACGGTTTGCAATGTTCGGCAAAGGTCAGCATGGCCTCATACGACTTCTCGCCAAACCTGGCACGTGTTAGCTCATAATAGCGCGATGCATTGGAAGCATTGAGGCTGATGGAGATCGTATCGAGGATGCCCTTGAACCTCTCAGCAAATACACACCCATTCTCGAGTTCCCCAAGGCCATTGGTATTGAGACGCGTCGGCATGCCAGGATGTGTCTGCTTGACATAATGCAGGAGCGTCAGCAAATCCTCAAGACGCATGGTCGGTTCACCAAAGCCGCAAAAGACGACTTCCCGGATGAAATCCCAGGGGACTTCATCAAGCGCCTGCTTGACCTCTTCCACGGTCGGCTCGCGTTTGAGCCAGAGTGTGGATTGCTCTGCCATGTGCTTCATCGTGCGCAGGCAGAACGTGCAGGCGCAATTGCAGCGATTTGTGATATTGACGTAAAGATTGCGCTTCCCTTCCGGCTGGATGCGCAGGGATTCTGCGAGCGGCAGGTATTTGCCGCCGGCATGTGTTGCATAAACAATCATCTTCATTACCACCTATCATTTATTGTTTTACAGGAATCTGCCGATGGGCTGCCACTTAGCGCAGCTCCGTCAGATATTCTTCAAAGGGAAGGCCGTAATTCCATGGCAGATCGAGTTCCACAGCATAGGAAAGACAGCGGCTGATGAAATCTGCAGCTCGCTGCACCGCCTGTCCCAGGCGTTCTCCGCGAACCAGGCTGGCCGCCACGATAGCAGCAAATGCATCGCCACTGCCGGAACGATCGCCACCGATCTTATCGGCACGGACAATCGCCGTCCTGCCATCTTCATATAAGAAATTCTTGATGGTATCCGCATCATGGAGTCCCGTAATGACAATCTGGCGCGGGCCGCGCGCTGCTAGGGCAGCTGCCATCTCATGAAGCTCCTCATCACTCACTTCCCCATCCTGAGGATACGGGACATTGAGGAGTTGGCAGGCTTCCGTGAGATTCGGCGTCACGAGATCGGCCACCTGCAGCAAATCCCGCATCTTATTACACATTTCCTGTGTGTACGAAGGATACAGCTTGCCATAATCCCCCATAACCGGATCTACCATGACCCGCGTCCCCGGTCTCTTGAAGCGCTGGATGAAATCCAGCACAATACCGATCTGTTCAGCCGAGCCCAAAAAGCCGGTACAGATGCCATCAAATTCCAGATGATTGCGCTGCCAACTCGCCATATACGGCTCCATGCGAGCCGTATAATCATCGAGATAATGATCCGGGAACCCCGTGTGTACAGACAGGATGGCCGTAGGCAAAGGACATGCCTGGATTTTCATGGCTGAGATGAGTGGCAGTTCCACTGTCACGGAGCAGCGCCCAAAACCCGTGATATCATTCACCAGCGCAATGCGCTTTTGACGTTTCATTCCTTCATTCCTTCATCCATGACAGTATCAACGGTTATCGACCCGATCCATGGCGACAAGATCATGTTCCATGAAGCGATGTTCCGCCAGTTTCTCGTATTTCGTACCCGGACGTCCATAATTGGCATACGGATCAATGGAAATCCCGCCGCGTGGCAGGAATTTTCCCCAGACTTCGATGTATTTCGGTTCCATGAGCGCAATGAGATCCTTCATGATGACATTGACCACATCCTCATGGAAATCACCATGATTGCGGAAGCTCACCAGGTAAAGCTTCAGCGACTTGCTCTCCACCATCTTCTCGCCCGGCACATACGAGATATAGATGGTCGCATAATCCGGCTGTCCCGTGATGGGGCAAAGCGCCGTAAACTCCGGGCAATTGAATTTGACCCAGTAGTCGTTGTCCGGATGGCGGTTCTCGAACGTCTCGAGGATTTCCGGGCAGTAATCGTAGTGATATTTGACATTTTTCTTGCCTAACAGTGTGATGTCTTCCTGAGATTTATCGCGTGACAATGAACGTTCCTCCGTATCTTTTCTACCGCTATAAGTACATTACTTCTATCATAGCGAATCCGTCAAAAATAATCAAGCAGACAAAAGACTGCCCCGCAAAGCAGTGCTTTGCAGGGCAGTCTCCCGATGTGACTAAGTCGTCAGAGATTATTTGTTGAAAATGTTGCGCAGTGCCTGTTTGTTGACATCGCGGTTCAGCTGTGCGAGATACGTCGTCAGCTTGATGTTCTTCGGGCAAGCCTCGACACAGTTCTGGCTGTTGCCGCAGCTCGTGATGCCGCCTTTCTCCATCAAGGCATTCAAGCGCTTCGGAGCATCGAATTTTCCGAGCGGATGGAGGTTGAAGAGATACGCCTGTACCGTCGGAGCCGGTCCGATGAAGTCAGACTGCGGGCCAACATTCGGGCAGGCCTCGAGGCAGCAGCCGCAGGTCATGCAGTGCGAGATCTCATAAGCCGTCTGGGCAGTGTACGGATTCTGGATGGGGGCATCCTTGACTTCCCACGTACCATCGACTTCTACCCAGCCATGGATGCGCTTGAGGCTCTCGAACATGACGGAGCGGTCAATCAGGAGGTCACGGATGACCGGGAACGTGCGAGCCGGCTGCAGATGGATTGGCTGCGACAGCGTATCAACCAGCGTGCAGCAAGCCTGGCGAGCCTTGCCATTGATAACCATCATGCAGGCGCCGCAGACCTTCTCGAGGCAGTTGCATTCCCAGGTTACCGGGGCAACCGTCTTGCCATCAACAGTCACAGGGTTCTTCTGGATTTCCATCAGGGCCGCAACGATGTTTAGGCCGGGACGATAGTCTACTTCGAACTCCTGGTTATACGGCTTCTTATCCGGGCCGTCCTGGCGCTCGACAATGATTCTGACTTTTTTCTGTTCTGCCATTTCTATTTGTCCTCCCTCTTACTCTTTCTTAGCTACGGCATAGTTACGCAGACGCGGCTTGATAAGAGAGTGTTCGAATTCGCGGTAGGAAACGACCGGTGCTTCCTTCTCCTGATCGAACGTAACAACAGTCGTACGCATGAACTTCTTATCATTACGCTCGAAGAATACGAGGTCATTATTGCCATCGTCCGTCATGCCACGGCCCGTCTCAGCATCGAAGTGGAACTGGCCATATTTCTTCTTGAGAGCATCTTTGAGCTGATCGTCCATCTTGTCATAGTCGGACTTGAGGACAATCTTGGCATGTGCGCCGCGGCTCTCATCACGCTCCAGAGCAGATTCCGTGATTGCCATCGCATAGATGATCATGTTGCGCAGCTGGCGGACAAACATAGCTTCCTGGTTTGCCCACGTGCCATGATCCGTGACACCGATATTATCCCAACGCTTGAGGATCTCCTTGAGTTCCTTGACGCATTCTTTGAGGCCATTGTTGTCGCGTTCGACAGCAACGTACTTGTACATGATATCACCGAGTTCATGGTGGAGCTTATGCGCATTTTCCGTACCGTTCATGTTGCGGATCTTGTCGAACTCTGCTACGCACTCCTGACGAGCTGCTTCGAGTTCTTCGTCCGTGAGAGCGGCACCAAGCTTGCCGCTGCGTGCGAGACGCAGGGATTCCGGACCGGAAATCGTGCCGGAATAAGCAGCCGACAGCAGGGAGTTTGCACCAAGGCGGTTGGCGCCATGGTACTGGTAATCGCACTCGCCGGAAGCCATGAGGCCCGGGATATTCGTGTGATGCTCGCGATCGACCCAGATACCGCCCATGGAATAGTGGATGGACGGGAAGATCTCCATCGGGACCTTGCGCGGATCCTGGCCCATGAAGTCGCTGTACATCTCGAGGATGCCGCCGAGCTTGCGCTCGAGGTAATCAGCGGGGATATGCGAAAGGTCAAGGTAAACGCGGTTCGGATTGTGCATGCCGAGGCCCATGTGGACAACGACTTTATAGATAGCGCGCGATGCGACATCACGCGGGACGAGGTTGCCGTATGCCGGATACATATCCTCGAGGAAGTACCAGCGCTCTTTTTCGCCCGTCTGCGGGTTCTTGCGGTAAACCCAGACGCGGCCGCCTTCACCGCGGCAAGCTTCGGACATCAGGCGATTCTTATCGGAACCCGGGATGGCCGTCGGATGGATCTGAAGGAACTCCGGATTGCCGAGTTCAGCACCCTGCTGGTAAACAGCAGAAACAGCAGAGCCGTTGCAGATCGTGGAAGCCGTGCAGCGGCCGTATACCTGGCCAGGGCCACCCGTAGCGAGGATGACAACATCAGCCGGGAACGAAACGATCTCATTAGAGTTCATGTTCTGGGCAACGATACCACGGCAGACACCGTCTTTGTTCTTGATGATCTTGATGAATTCCCAGAACTCGTACTTCTTGACGCCGCCCTTGACTTCCCAGCGACGGACCTGCTCATCAAGAGCATAGAGGAGCTGCTGGCCCGTCGTGGAACCGGCAAACAC
>JAQYBD010000101.1 GCA_029338835.1 Selenomonadaceae bacterium
GTGAGCGTCACAATCGTATTATTAAACGTAGAGCTGATATGCGCTACGCCATATTCCACATTCTTGCGAACTTTTTTCTTCGTGCGGACTGCTTTCTTAACTGCCACCAGTTAACCCTCCTTCATTAGTCCTTCTTCTTGCCAGCAACAGCCTTTTTCGGGCCTTTGCGCGTGCGGGCGTTGTTCTTCGTGTTCTGACCACGGACTGGAAGGCCGAGACGGTGACGGCGGCCACGGTAGCAGCCGATATCAACGAGTCGCTTAATGTCCATCTGACGTGCGCGACGAAGGTCACCTTCGACGACAACGTTCTTATCGATGGCATCACGAAGTTTCACCACTTCGTCCTCCGTGAGGTCGCGCGTGCGAGTATCAGGGTTGATGCCCGTCTGCGCGAGCAGGTTCTGGGACGTCTTCAGACCGATACCGAAGATATACGTCAAAGCAATTTCAATTCTCTTGTCACGGGGTAAATCTACACCGGCAATACGTGCCATGAATCAAGCACCTCCTTTTTTAATTAACCTTGTCTCTGTTTGTGTTTCGGGTTCTCGCAGATCACCATGACGCGACCTTTGCGCTTGATGATCTTGCATTTCTCGCAGATCCGTTTGACAGACGGTTTTACCTTCATCTTGGTTGTGTCCCCCTTTCATCTTATCATTCGCTGTCATTTTGCTATTCTACCATTTTTCGCGGCGCTTGCCTAGGGGCAAACGGAAAATTCCCCAAAAAATTTCAAACGGCGCGATGCGCGATGAAAGAATTATATGAAAGTCAAAAAACTGCTGAGCGAATCAGCAGTTCCTTGACAACATACCGCCTTATTTGAAACGATACGTGATGCGGCCGCGCGTGAGGTCGTACGGCGTGAGCTCGATCGTGACCTTATCGCCCGGCAGGATGCGGATGAAGTTCATGCGGATCTTGCCGGAGACGTGTGCGAGCACGACGTGGCCGTTCTCAAGCTCGACCTGGAACATTGCGTTCGGCAGTGCTTCCAGTACTTTGCCTTCTACTTCGATTACATCTTGTTTTGACATGCTGCTCTCCTTTTTTATTTATTGACATTCGGTTGGGCCGACGTCACTCGGGAGCGCGTCGCATTTCCATGCCATGCCCAACAACTGTAATCATCACATAAGGAAAACTGCCGGCTAACCGGCAGCTCTCCTGTTACCAACCGCAGCTGCGGCGTTTTATCTGACCGATGGTATTTCTCCATCCGAGATCTCAGCCCTTGAGCGTCGAGATGAGGTCAGCTGTGACCTTGTCGATTGCCTGCCTGCCATCAACTTCCGTATAGATGCCGGCTTTCTCGTAGTAGTCGATGAGGGGCTTCGTGGAAGCCTCATAGACGGAGAGGCGGTTCTTCATCGTCTCCGCCGTGTCATCGGCACGCTGGAAGAGTTCACCGCCGCACGCGTCGCAGATGCCCTCTTTTTTCGGAGGGTTGAACTTGACGTGATAGGTGGCGCCGCACTGCTTGCAGATGCGGCGTCCCGTTGCGCGCTCGATGAGGTCGGCTGCGGGAACGTTGATGTTGAGGACGCGCGTGAGCTTGAGCCCGAGCTCCTTGAGGATGCCGTCGAGGGCGTCTGCCTGCTCGACCGTCCGCGGGAAGCCGTCAAGGATGAAGCCTTTCTTGCAGTCGTCCTTGGCGAGGCGCTCGCGCACGATACCGATGGTCACGCTGTCCGGTACGAGCTTGCCCTGGTCCATATAGCCCTTGGCCTCGCGGCCGAGGGCCGTGCCTTCCTTGATCGCCGCACGGAACATGTCGCCCGTGGAGATATGGGGAATGGCGAACGCCTTGACAAGTTCTGCCGCCTGGGTGCCTTTGCCGGCGCCCGGAGGGCCCATCAATAAGATGTGCATTGAAAATATCCTCCCTTATTTCATGAACCCTTCGTAGTGACGCATGACCACCATGGCCTCGATCTGCTTCATCGTCTGCAGCGCGACACCGACGACGATGAGCAGGGCCGTGCCGCCGAAGTAGACGCCTTGGATATGCGTTGCCGCGGCAATCATGTTCGGCAGGACGGCGATGAAGGCCAGAAAGATGGAACCGGCAAGCGTGATACGAGTCATGACATGATCTAAATAATCAGCCGTCGGCTGTCCCGGGCGGATGCCTGGGATGAAGCCACCGTATTTTTTCAGATTCTCTGCCATATCCGATATCTTTACAGTAACCGCAGTATAGAAGTAGGTGAAGAAGATGATGAGCAGGACGTAGAGTGTCGTCTGCAACGGCTTCCCCCACTCCAGGTAACTGGCAACGGTCTTTACCCAGGGAACGTCAATAAACTGGGCAATGGTTACTGGAAACATCAGCACGGATGACGCAAAGATGATTGGGATAACACCCGCCGGATTGACCTTGAGCGGGATGTGGCTCGAATGGCCGCCAAAGGCTCTCTGGCCGACCACTCGCTTGGCGTAGGAAATCGGAATCCTACGGAAGCCGGTCTCGATATGTACCACGAACATGACCATAGCGATCGCGATGATACCGAAGAGGAACACCGAGAAGTAGCTGATGGTGCCGGCTTGTACATAGTGGTAGATCGTACCGATATTCTTCGGCAGCGCGGCGACGATGCCGGCGAAAATGATGAGGGAGATACCGTTGCCCACACCCTGCGCCGTAATCTGCTCGCCGAGCCACATGAGGAAGATCGTTCCCGCGGTGAGCGTGATCGCGATGATCAGG
>JAQYBD010000102.1 GCA_029338835.1 Selenomonadaceae bacterium
AAGCTGAACAACAGAACTTATATCTGCCCTGCTTGCGGCCATGTGATAGACCGTGACCTGAATGCGGCAATCAATCTTGCAAAATACTTTAAATCTGAGATCGCTTAACATTTCGAGAAGCACTTAGATATGTACCTATCGCTACTGGGGAATTTAAGCCTGTGGAGCGTTATATCAAACGAAAGTAGCTGCCTGCTTTGGCAGGGCAAAATCGGACGCAATGAAACAGGAAGGATGTTTGTGAAGACATTCAAAGTATAAATTTGTATAGTATAAAATAGATATTCACAGATTTATCGTAGCGGACTTTGATTGAAGGTACCTTGCTGTTATTTTGGAAAGGGGTTTGAGCTTGCGTAGTTTTCTTACGGCGCTGCAATTCTTGACGCGCATCCATCTGGTGAATCAAAAGAATCTGACCATGGCAGACTTTGGCCGCAGCACACGGTACTTCCCGCTCGTGGGAGTAGTGCTGGGACTCATCTGTGCGTTCCTGGCCCTCGTACTCATGGTCATCATGGGCAGTCATCTCTATACCGTGCGGACCATCTTGACGCTGCTGCCGCTGCTGCTGACGGGCGGCCTGCACTGTGACGGCTTCATGGATACGGTGGATGGTCTCTTTTCCGGTCGCGACCGTGAGCGCATGCTCGAGATCATGAAGGACAGCCGCACCGGTTCCTTCGGCGTCGTTGCTTTTTGTTCTCTGCTGCTGCTGGACTGGTCATTGATCCTCGATCTGCAGGAACCGGTGCTGGTCGTAGCTCTCTTTACCATGCCCATCATCGGGCGATTGTCCATGCTCTTTGTCATCCAACACTTTCCCTATGCCCGTCCGACCGGTATGGGCAAGGCGTTTGCTGAAATGGCCGATGGCAAGGCCATGGTCATCGGTGCGGTGACAGCACTGCTCTTCGTGGCACCCGCAGGTCTTGCGGCTCTCATAGCCCTGGCCTGTGGCCTGTTCTGGGCTTTCCTGTTTGGGCGTTATGCGACCCGGAAACTGGGCGGGGTGACGGGAGACGTCTATGGTGCCGTGGAGATGACGACGGAGACTCTCGTACTCCTCATCTTTTTCCTCTGTGCGCATCTGCCGATTACACGGGGAGCGCTTTTCTTATGGATGTGATGGTGCGTGTGCCGGGTTCCTGCGGCGAACTTGTGCAGGGATACTGGCAGGGAGAACCCTTTCTCGTGACCTGTCCCATCAACCGCTATACCACAGTGCATGTGAGTTCAGGCCTTGCGGGCTGCTGCGGGCTGGGGCGGAAAGCGAGCCTGGCACTGCAGGCCGTTTGCAGGCATCTGGGAAAGGAGCGGCTACCCTGGGGCATCCGTCTCACTTCGGAACTGCCGCGCGGCAAGGGCATGGCCTCTTCGAGTGCGGATATCGCAGCGGTGATTGCTGCGGTGTCTCTGGCCTGGGGGAAGCCGCTGCCCGTGGAGGAAATCCTGCAGCTGGCCGTGCGCATCGAACCGACAGATGGAACTTTTTTCCGGGGGCTTGTCTGCCTGGACCAGATGCACGGCAGGCTCAAGCAATCGTATCATCTGGCCGGACGGCTGCCCCTGACCGTGTTCGACACAGGAGGCACCGTTGACACCGTGGCGTTCCATCGCGAAGCGGCGCAGGAAGCTCCTGCTTACAGCAAGCTGCAGATGCAGGGAATCCAGCAGCTGCTGCGCTCTGGCACCGCGCAGGGGCTGGCTGCGGCGGCCACTCGGAGTGCGCTCCTGCATCAGGCCGTTCTCCCGAAGCCCTGCTTGCCGGAACTACTGGCAGATGCGCAGTCGCTTGGCGCGCTCGGCCTCAATGTAGCCCACAGCGGCACGGTCATTGGCATTTTCTGGCCCCCTGCATTTCCGGCTTCTCAGATTGTAGAGCGTGCCGGGATCCTCCAGGAGCGGTATGATGGTCTCACCCTCTGGGGACAGGCTTACCTGCAGGGGGGCGGTATAGGCTTTTTGAGAAAGGAAGAAGGAGAGCATGGAACGTTTTGTTCATGGCGGCAATATCTATGAAGATACGCCAGCCGACGGCTGGCTTGATTTTTCGGCCAACATCAATCCTCTGGGCCTGCCGGCAAGTGCCCAGAGAGCCATTGCCGCGCATATCGGCGATGTCATCCACTATCCGGATCCTGCGGCACGCGGGCTGCGCTCTGCCTTGACGGCGGCCTTTGCAGTGCCGCAGGAAGCCATGGTACTCGGCAATGGGGCAGCGGAACTCTTCTACCTCTTCTTCCAGACGTTCCGGCCAAGGCATACCATCCTGCCCGTGCCGTCCTTCAGCGAGTACGAGCGCTCTGCGCTTGCGGTCGGCAGCAGCGTGACCTATTTCCAGCTGGATCCGCATGAAGGCTTTCGCCTCGATGCAGGAAAGCTTTTGGCTGCTTTGCCGGAACAGGGGTGCCTGGTCATCGGCAACCCCAACAATCCGACGGGAACGCTGCTCACGCGCACCGGACTCCTGCAGCTGGCCGCTGCCGCGGCGGCGAAAAAGACCTGGCTGCTCGTGGACGAATCCTTCCTGGATTTCCTGCCGGACGATGCGCCTTACAGCCTGATCGATCTGGCTGCGGATACACCGTATCTCTTTGTCATCCGCTCACTGACGAAGTTCTTCGCGCTGCCGGGTCTGCGCCTTGGCTTTGGCGCGGCGTCTCCGGAGGCCGTCCGGGCCATGGAGCGCGGCAAGGACGTCTGGAACGTGAACCTCCTGGCGCAGGAAGCGGGTGTGGCTGCCCTGCAGGATGATGGATATGCCAGAGCGAGCCGTGCGCTTGTCGCAGAGGAACGCCGCTTCTTGTGCGGATCCCTGGCAGGATTTCCCGGTGTGCGCGTGTATCCCACGCAGGTGAATTTCCTGCTGCTTGATATCCGCGGCACGGGCCTCTCAAGCGCAGCCCTCACAGCACGCATGCGCCGCGAGGGCGTCCTCATCCGCGACTGCGGCAATTATCCAGGGCTCGATGGCAGGAGCTATGTGCGCCTGGCTGTAAGGACACATGATGAGAATGTGGAACTGTTAGAACGATTGGAGACGATTCTTGTATGATACGTTTTATCCTGATCCGTCACGGGCAGACGGAGTGGAATGTGGGCGGACGCTATCAGGGGCAATCCGATGTGGCCCTGACGGAAGAGGGGCGTGAGCAGGCCAGGCTGCTCGCCGAGCATTTCCCGGTAGCGGAACTCCACCGCATTTACTCGAGTGACCTCAAGCGGGCTGCGGAAACGGCCGAGATCATCGCCGGGCGTTTCGGCCTGCCCGTGACGAAGGACAAGGTTTTCCGCGAGCTTTCCTTTGGCGACTGGGAAGGACTGACCTACAAGGAGATCGTTGCACGCTGGCCGGATGCGATGGCCAATTTCCTGCGCCATCCCGACAAGCTCAACATCCCGCACGGCGAGACCTTCCAGGAAGTCCAGCAGCGCGCCATGCGGGGCCTGCAGGCCATCATGGAGGACCCTGCCAATGCGGACAAGACCGTGGCCATTGTCGCCCATGGAGCCATCCTGCGCACCATCTTGACGGCGCAGCTCCACATGTCTCTTGAATACGCCTGGAGCATCCGCCAGTTCAATACGGCGGTCAACATCGTGCGCTACGATGAAGGGCATCCGACCGTCGAACTCATCAACGGCACGGCACATCTCGGCAAGCTGCGATGAGGCATGACTTTTCCACAAGCAGCAGTGGAAAAAATTGTGGAAAAGCGCAAAAAATTCCTTGACGAACAAGGTGTTTTTGAGTAGAATAGTTCTATGTGATGTCACGTCATGTGTTTCCATAAGCCCCGGAGGCATACGATGGTTGCATCATATATGCTGAAACCAACAATTGAAATTATTAGGGGGGAAATCGCATGAAGACAACGTTTATGGCAAATGCATCCAATATCGAGCGCAAATGGTACGTTGTAGACGCTGAAGGCCAGACTGTCGGCCGCCTCGCAGCTGAAGTCGCAAAAGTTCTTCGCGGTAAAAATAAACCGACCTTTACTCCGCACGTTGATACGGGTGATTACGTCATCGTCATCAATGCAGAGAAAGTAAAATTCACGGGTAAGAAACTTACGGATAAGACGTATTTCCGTCATTCCGGCTATCAGGGCGGCACGACCTTCACGGCTGCTGGCCAGATGCTGGAGAAGTTCCCGGAGCGCGTTCTCGAACATGCTATCAAAGGCATGCTGCCGAAGAACCGTCTCGGTGCGCAGATGTACCGCAAGCTCAGCGTTTACGCTGGTCCGGAGCATCCGCATGCAGCTCAGAAGCCGGAGAAGCTTGAGCTGAACATCCGCTAATACTGGCAAGGGAGGAACATAACACATGGCAGAAGTCATCTACTACGGCACTGGCCGCAGAAAATCGTCCGTTGCCCGTGTTCGTCTGGTTCCAGGCGAGGGCAAAGTCACGATCAATGGTCGCGACATGGAAGAGTATTTTGGTCTC
>JAQYBD010000103.1 GCA_029338835.1 Selenomonadaceae bacterium
CGGTGCGCTGCAGCAGGCCATCGAGAACGGCGGGGAAACCGATCTTTTCTACTCGGCCGCCCAGAAGCAGATGAACGCTCTGCAGGACAGCGGCAATCTGGTTGAAGGCACTCGCAAGGACCTGCTCGAGAATGAAGTGGTGCTCGTGGTGCCCAGAGAGGGAGGCAAGGATATCCAGTCTTTTGCAGACCTGACCCGCAGCGATGTCCGGCATGTGGCTCTCGGCGAGCCCAAAGGGGTGCCGGTTGGCCAGTATACGGAAGAGATCTTCACGCAGCTTGGCATCCTGGACCAGGTGAAGCCCAAGGCCGTCTACGGCTCCGATGTGCGCCAGGTGCTGGCCTGGACGGAGACGGGAGATGCTGACTGCGGTGTGGTCTATGCGACGGATGCGGCCGTCTCCGCTAAGGTAAGGGTGGCTGCCAGGGCTCCTGAGGGCTCCCATAAGCCGGTCATCTATCCCGCTGCCGTCATCAAGGGAACCAGGCATCTGGCTGAGGCCAAGGACTTCCTCGCGTTCACATCTTCGGCTGAAGCCAGGACGCTCTTTGCGAAATACGGCTTCACGTGCCAGTGAGCATGAGGCGGCAGGGGATGACGAAGCGGCTTTTTCACCTGCATGGGGATGGATCCATGGAAATGGAGGGGGACGGATATGGAACTGGACGTTTCCATTCGCAAGAGCCTGCGTGATTATGAACTGAATGTGGATTTTGTGATCAGGGATGAAGTCTTTGCCCTGCTGGGAGCCTCGGGCTGCGGCAAGAGCATGACGCTCAAATGCATTGCGGGCATTGAGCGGCCCGATGCGGGGCGCATCCTTTTGAACGGGCGGACTCTCTTTGACAGTGCAGCGGGCATCAATCTTCCGCCTCAGCAGCGCAGGGTCGGGTATCTCTTCCAGAATTACGCGTTGTTTCCCAACATGACCGTTGCGGAAAATATCCTCTTTGGCGCGGTGGGGAACGAAGCGGCGAAGAAAGCCAAGATGCAGGACAGCCTGGAACGCTTCGATCTGAAGGGCCTGGAGAAAGCGTATCCTTCCGAGCTTTCCGGGGGACAGCAGCAGCGGGTGGCCTTTGCCCGCGTCCTGTCTTCGGCGGCGGAACTGCTGCTGCTCGATGAGCCGTTTTCTGCTCTCGACAGTTTCCTCAAGTGGCAGATGGAACTGGAACTCATGGATCTCTTGCACAGCTATGATGATGCTGCCGTTCTCGTCTCGCATGATCGCAATGAGGTCTACCGCCTGGCCAGCCGCATCGCCGTCATGAACCGGGGCCGCTTCGAGGCCATGAGCGGCAGGCAGGAACTCTTTCATCAGCCGCAGACGCTGGCGGCGACCCTGCTGACGGGCTGCAAGAACGTCAGTAGGGCCCGCTGCGAAGGAGAGAGAGCCTTATGGGCGGAGGAATGGGAGCTGCCGCTCATGGCTGCGGGGAACGTCCCCCAGGGACTGAAGTATGTGGGCCTGCGCGCCCATTTCCTGGCGTATCGGCCGGGACCTGGGGCCAATACCTTCTTGATGGAGGTCGTCCGGGTCATCGAGGATACCTTTTCGTATCTGGTCATGGTGCGCCGGGCCGGGACACGGGGAAAGCCGATCCGCTGGGAGGTCGACAAGGATTTTTGGCAGTCTGTGCAGGGGGCTGTGCAGGGACAGGGAATTTATTTGTATTTTCCTCCTGAGCAGCTGATCCTGCTCGAAAGGTGAGGTGTGCGATGGACGAAATGGCATGGAGGCCGCTGGTCATAACCTTGGAGACGGCCCTTACCGCTACCTTCATCACCTTTTTTGCCGGCATCGGCGCGGCCTATGGGGTCATGCGGCTGCGGCACGGACGGGGCGTGGCGGATGCCATCCTGACCCTGCCCATGGTGCTGCCGCCAACCGTGGTGGGCTTCTTCCTGCTGCTGGCTTTTGGCAAGCGCAGTGCAATCGGGAAGTTCCTGCTGCAGTTCGATGTTTCCCTGGTCTTTACCTGGAAAGCAACGGTGATTGCCGCTGTCGTGGTCTCCCTGCCGCTCATGTACCGGACGGCGAGGGGAGCCTTTGAGCAGCTCGACCAGAATATCCTCTATGCGGCCAGGACCTTGGGGATTTCCGAGTGGCGGATCTTCTGGCGGGTGCTGCTCCCCAATGCCCGGCAGGGCATCCTTGCGGGCCTGGTGCTTTCTTTTACCAGGGCGCTCGGGGAGTTCGGCGCGACCATCATGTTTGCCGGCAATATCCCCGGAGTGACGCAGACCATGTCCACGGCCATTTATGCAGCCGTGCAGGCCAACGATTACGATCTGGCTTTCCAGTGGGCCATTGGCCTGGTGATTTTTTCTTTGGTATTCGTGGTGGCCATGAATGCCTGGCTGTCCCGCAGGGGCGGGCGCTGAATCGTGTCTTTGCATCGTGTATTTGCATTGCATTTGCATGCGTTTGGAGAAGGAGAGATTCATTTATGAAAGAGATACGGGTGGAAGAGGCCGTCGGCAAGATCCTCTGTCATGACCTGACCCAGATCATCAAGGGCGTGACCAAGGATGCCCGGTTCCGCAAGGGGCATGTGATACAGCAAGAGGATATCCCCGTCCTCCGTTCCATGGGCAAGGATCACATCTTCGTCTGGGAACAGGACAGCACGAAACTCCATGAGGATGAAGGCGCGGAGATCCTGCGCGAGCTTACCCAGAATCAGGGCATGGCCGCCTCAGCGCCCAAGGAGGGCAAGATCGAATTGACGGCTCTGCACGATGGCGTGTTCCATGTGGACGAGGAGCGACTGGCGGCCATCAACGGCCTCGGTGATATTGCCATTGCGACCATCCCCCAGCATTTCCCCGTGAAGAAGGGCATGAAGCTCGCGGGCATGCGGGTGATCCCGCTCGTCATCGACAAGGAGAAAATGGAGGAGGTGCGCAAACTGGCCGGAGACAAGCCACTCATGGAGCTTCGCCCTTACCGCACGATGAAGGTCGGCGTGGTCACGACCGGCACGGAGGTGTTCGAAGGCCGCATCGAAGATACCTTCACGCCGGTCATCGCCGGGAAACTGAAAGCCTTTGGCCTGCAGATCGATGAACACCGCCTGTCCGATGATGTGATGGAGCATACGCAGGCAAACATCGAGGAACTGCTGGGCCTCGGCATGGATATGGTACTCTGCACCGGGGGCATGAGCGTGGATCCGGATGACAGGACGCCTGCGGCCATCCGGGCCGCTGCGAGCCGCGTGGTGACGTATGGGGTGCCGGTGCTGCCCGGAGCCATGTTCCTGCTGGCCTATGCCGAGCGGGCAGGACGCCGGGTGCCGATCCTCGGCTTGCCGGGCTGCGTGATGTACAGTCCCGCCACGATCTTCGACCTCGTGCTGCCCCGGCTGCTGACGGGCGAGGACATCCCAAAAAGAGATCTCGACCGTCTGGGCGTCGGGGGACTGTGCATGGGCTGCAAGCCCTGCCACTATCCCTTCTGCAGTTTCGGGAAGTGAGGGGCAGTCATGGAAGACATCACGCTTGAACAGGCAGTGGAGCTGCTGCTGGCGCGCAGCCCTCAGCCGCAGAGAGAAGAAGTGTCCTTGATGGCGGCACTCGGCAGGATCGTGGCGGCGGATATACGGGCTTCCTTTGATAATCCGCCCTTTGACCGTTCTCCCTTGGATGGCTATGCACTCCGCGCGGCCGATACGGAGGGGGCGACTGCAGAGCAGCCGGCAAGGCTCAGGCTCGCGGGAGAGGAATGCGCCGGCGATTTCTACGCTGCCCGGGTGATGCCCGGGGAAACGGTCCGCATCATGACGGGCGGCGCCATGCCGAAAGGCACGGATGCCGTGATCCGCCAGGAGGATGTGGAGACGGCGGGCGGCGAAGTGCGGATCCCTTATCCTCTGCATCATCATGAGAATTACTGCTTTGCCGGTGAGGATGTTCGCCGCGGGGCCGTACTCGTGACGGCAGGGGAAGAGCTTACGGCCGCAAGGCTCGCCGTGCTGGCCAGCCAGGGCGTGGCGACTGTGCCTGTCTGGCGGCGTCCCCGGGTGGCCGTGGCCAGCACCGGCGACGAGCTTACGATGCCGGGAACGCCACTTGCCCCGGGCAAGATCTACAACAGCAATCTTTTCCTCGTGGCCGGCAGGCTCCGGGAACTGGGCTGTGACGTCGAGGTGATGGACATCTTCCCGGATGAAGCAAGGCCCGCAGCCAGGCACCTGGCCAAAATGTCCGCTTGGGCGGATCTCCTCTTGACGACGGGCGGCGTTTCCGTCGGCAAGAAGGATATCATGCACGACGTGGTGAAGCACCTGGGCGCAGAACGCCTTTTCCGGGGCGTGCAGATGAAACCGGGCTATCCCGCCATCGGCTACCAGCGGGGCAAGACCATGGGGCTGGCTCTCTCCGGCAATCCTTTTGCTGCCTATGCCACCTTCGAGCTGCTTGCCCGGCCCCTGCTGGCGAAACTGGCCGGCCGGAAGGAAACGGCCCTGCCGCGCCGCAAGGCTGTCCTTTTGGATGATTTTCCCAAGGAGAGCCGGGGACGCCGCTTCATCCGGGCCTTTTATGAGGAGGGCAGGGTACGCCTGCCGGAGCAGCATGCTTCCGGCTCGCTTTTTTCGGCGACAGGCTGCAATGCGTTCGTGGATATCCCGCCCGGCACCGGGAAGCTGGAGACAGGAACCGGAGTGGAAGTCGTATTGCTTTGATGAGATGGGGGATAAGGATGCAGGATCGTTACCAACGAACAATCGAATACGTGCGGATTTCCGTGACCGACCGCTGCAATCTTCGCTGCCGCTACTGTATGCCGGAACAGGGCGTAGAGAAAATGTGCCATGCAGACATCCTGCGGTTTGATGAGATCTTGCGGGTGATCCGGGCTCTTTCTGCGCTCGGCGTGCGCAAAGTGCGCCTGACCGGCGGCGAGCCCTTGGTGCGCAAAGGCATCCTGGATCTCATCCGGGAAATCCGCCGTATCCAAGGTATTGAGGTCATTTCGCTGACCACCAACGGCGTGCTTTTGCCGGAGATGGCGGCAGGGCTGCGTGCTGCGGGCCTGGATTCTGTCAATGTGAGCCTGGATTCTCTTGATGAAGAGACCTTTTCTTTCCTGACGCGCCGTCCTTTGCTGTCCAGGGTGGAAGAAGGGCTCAGGGCCTTGGAGGAGGCGGGCTTCCAGGATACGAAGATCAATTGCGTGCCCCTGGCTGGCGTCAATGAAGCCGATGTGCTGAAGCTGGCGGAGCTTGCCAGGGTCAAGCCTTTGAACGTGCGCTATATCGAACTGATGCCCGTGGGCTGTGCCTATGAAGCGGGTCTCCGGGGCATGCCGATGGCTGAGGTGCGCAGGAGGCTGCAGGAGGCGTTCGGCGCATTTTCCCCGGTAAGGCCAGGAGTGAGCCTGCGGGGCCCGGCGGAGTACGTGCAGCCCGCAGGTTTTGCCGGGAAGCTTGGCTTCATTGACGCCATGGGCCATAAATTCTGCCAGACCTGCAACCGGGTCAGGCTCACGGCAGGAGGCTTCCTCAAGCTCTGCCTCCATGCGGGTACAGGCCTCGATGTGAGGGAGTTGCTGCGCGCGGGCGTCGATGACCGGGAGCTTTTGGCGGCACTCTCACATGCCGTCTATAACAAGCCGGCCGAGCATCATTTCCTGGAGCCCGGCGAAAAACAGGACAGCCGTTATATGTATCAGGTAGGAGGATAAGCGAGAATGGGTGAGATCAAGGCAATTTGCATCAGTGAGCAGCGGGGGACGCAGAAGCATGCGGTAGAAGAAGCCCGCTTCATCACGGAATATGGCATCGCAGGGGATGCCCATGCCGGGAACTGGCACAGGCAGATCAGTTTCCTTGGCCTGGAGGAAATCGAGGACTTCCGCCGCCGCGGTGCGCAGGTGGCGCTCGGGGCCTTCGGCGAGAATGTCGTGGCGGAGGGCTTCCGGTTCAAGGAGCTGCCGGTAGGCACGAGGCTGCGCTGCGGGCAGGTGTTCTTCGAGATCACGCAGATCGGGAAGAAATGCCACAGCCACTGCGAGATCTTCAAGCAGGTGGGAGATTGCATCATGCCGCGCGAGGGCGTCTTCGCGAGAGTCCTCCACGGCGGCACGATCCGGAACGGGGATGTGCTGGAACTCGCGGCAGCCCCTTTGCCGCTTGAGGCTGCCATCATCACGGCCAGTGACAAGGGCTCCCGCGGGGAGCGTGAAGACAAGAGCGGCGACACGGCCGAGGCGATGCTGCGCGCGGCTGGCTACGAGGTCATGCACCGCGTCATCGTGCCCGACGAGAAAGCTGAGCTTGCCCAGCAGATGAAGGACTTTGCCGATGAGGGCATTGCGCTCGTCGTCACCACGGGCGGAACGGGCTTTTCCGTGCGGGATGTGACTCCGGAAGCCACGCTTTCGGTATGCGAACGCCTGGCTCCCGGCATCCCCGAGGCCATGCGGGCCCTCTCGCTGAAAATCACGCCGCGCGCCATGCTGAGCCGGGCAGCCGCCGGCATCCGCAAGCGGACGCTCATCGTGAATCTGCCGGGCAGTGCCAAAGCGGTAGAGGAATGCCTGGGCTTCGTGCTGCCGTCTTTGCGCCACGGCATCGATATTTTGCGCGGGGAGACGGGAGAGTGCGGGCGGAAATGAAGAGATCATTCTGGCACGAGCCATCTTTTGCGGACGTCACCTTGCTGCTCGTCGCAGGTGGCCTGAGTTCCCGCATGGGCCGCGACAAACGCTGGCTCCCGCTTGGCGGCACGGGACTCCTCGAACGCACGCTGCTGAAGGCCCAGGCCGAACACTTCCGTGCCATCATCCTTTGCGTGGAGGATGCGCACCCTGGACTCAAAGCGCTGGCTGAAAGATACGGAGCTGCCTTGTGCCTGGACAGCAGCAAATGCCAGGGTCCCATGGCGGGGCTTGCCGCAGGGCTTGCCCGCATGACGACGCAATGGGCATTGGCTGTATCCGGCGATATGCCCTTTTTCGACTTTGCAGCCGTCCGCCCCCTGCAGGAAGAATGCCGGCCGGAGGTGCAGGTCGTGCTGCCCGTCGTCAGCGGCAGGCAGCAGCCCCTCGCCGGCTTCTATCATCAATCACTCGCCGGGGCATGCAAGGCAGCTCTTGCGCAGGGCGAGCGGCGTCTTGGCCGGCTCATCGCCAAGACGCCCCATGCTGAGATCGAGATACGGGATAAGGATGCGTTCTTCAATGTGAATACGCCCTCTGACCTGCGTCTGGCCCGGGGGCGCATCGCCAATGAAACGAGACGGGTGCCTATCGTTTCCATCGTGGCTCCGGCTTCGGGCACGGGCAAGACCACCTTCATCGAAAGGCTGCTGCCTTGTCTTCAGGCTCAGGGCCTGCGCGTGGGTGTGGTGAAAAGCGATGCCCACGGCTTCCAGCTGGATCAGGAAGGGAAGGACAGCTGGCGTTTCCAGAGAGCCGGGGCCAGGAGCGTGGCAGTGGTTTCGCCTGCCGGCTGGGTCCTCATGCAAAAGACCGGGGAACGGGCATCCCTGGAGCAGGTGGCTGCCAAGATGGAGGGGATTGATCTCTTGCTGTCGGAAAGCCGTACGCATGGCACCTGTCCGGCCCTTTCCCTCTGGCGCGGCCGGGCAGAGCCCATGACGGGAGACGACGTGGCGGCCGTCTTTGCGCAAGGTCTCGCACCTGGCAGCTTGCCAGACGTGCGGCAGTTTGATCTGGATGATATGGAGACGGCAACGAAGCTTTGTCTCTTTTTGATGGGAGGGAATCGCGTGAAACAGGAAACGGGCGGAACGCTCAATCATTTTGATGCGCAGGGCCAGGCAGTCATGGTGGATGTGGGCGACAAGCCCATCACCCAGCGCACCGCCGTGGCCAGCGGCAGGATCCTGGTTAACGAAGCAGTTTACCGGGCGATAACGGAAGGGACGGCCAAGAAGGGCGATGTGCTGGGCGTGGCCCGGCTCGCGGGCATCATGGCAGCCAAGCGCACGAGCGACATGATCCCTCTTTGCCATCCGCTATTCTTGTCCAAATGCACCGTGGATTTTGAGTTGCAGCCGGAGGAGCGGGCCGTGAAGGCCATGGCCTGCGTCAAGACCAGCGGCCAGACCGGTGTGGAAATGGAGGCCCTGCATGCCGTGAGCGTGGCTCTGCTGACGATTTACGATATGTGCAAGGCACTCGACCGGCGCATGGAGATCCGGGAGATCCACTTGGAGCGCAAAGAAGGCGGCAAGAGCGGCACTTTCATTGCAGCGGCCGATGACTGACCGGCAGTGGCCTGCCGTTCTTAGGATGATTCTATCAGGAACTTTCATCAAGGAACCGTTTCAGCGCCAGCTGATTTGTCGGAGTTTTGATGATACGATTCTTGATTCGTCTTGGCAATGATAATACCCCCAGACAGTATAGTTTTTCACTGTCTGGGGGTATTCTATTAACCTTTTGTTTTGTTTTGTCCCTGCCGGTCCGCATTAGAGATCGGCAAGCGATGGCCAGCCGGCAGGATCAGGCGGATGAACCGCCCTGACGCATGGGATGTCTCAGCAGCGGATGCCGGAATTCTTCCTGTCGTAGAAATACCAGGTAATGACGATGGTGCTGATGGTGAAGGCAATGAGGATGTAGAACGCCGGCGTTACGCTCTGATAGTTGCTGTAGGACCAGCCGAAGATCTTCGGGATGAGGAATGCGCCATACGCAGCGATGGCGGCGGTAAAGCCGGTGACGAGGGAGGAATGGAACGGATTATTGAAGATGTAGGGGATCATGCGGAACGAGGCGCCGTTGATGAAACCCGTCGTGAGGAAGAGCAGCAGGAAGGAGCTGAAGAACATCGCGAAGTTGTGGGACTGGATGCCCATCAGCGTCACGAGGCTGGCCGCGAGCATCACGAAGAGGGCGATGATCGTCACGCGCGAGCCGCTGCCGAGCTTGTCGGCCAGCCAGCCGCCGACGGGGCGTATGCCGGCGCCGATGAAGGGGCCGAGGAATGCTGCCATGGAGAAGGAGACATCGGGGAACTCCTTGGCCACGAGCAGGCCGAGGGCAGCGGAAAAACCGATGAAGGAACCGAAGCCGCAGGTGTAGATCCAGCACATCAGCCACGTGTGCTTATTGCCGAAGATGGAAAGCATGCTCTTGGGACTCTGCTTGGGAAGCGGCAGGTTATCCATGAAGAGCCAGATGAGTACCAGCGTGATAAGGGTCGGCACTGCCCAGAAATAGCAGACATTCTGCAGATAGATGATCGAGCCGTTCGCCGTGGGCAGGCCATCGCCGAAGAAGCTGGAGAGATTCCAGCCGAGCAGGATCGGCGCCGTCAGGTAGATCAGCGAGACGCCCAGGTTGCCCACGCCGGCATTGATGCCGAGCGCCAGTCCCTTGTTGGCCTTGGGGAAGAAGAAGCCGATGTTGGCCATGGAGGCGGAGAAGTTTGCACCGGCGATGCCGATAAAGGCCACCAGCAGGACGAAGGTATCATAGGAAGTGGTCGTGTCCTGCAGGGCTCTGCCCAGCCCGATGATGGGCAGGAGCAGCAGGGCCGTGGTGATCAGGGTCGAGTTCCTGCCGCCCAAGAGCCCCGGCAAATACGTGTAGAACAGGCGCCCGGTGGCCCCGACGAGCCCTGGCAGGGATGCCAGCGTGAAAAGCTCTGCATCGCTGAAGTGGAAGCCCGCCGTGTTGAGCTTGGCGGCAATGGTGGCCCAGAGCGTCCAGACGACGAAGGACAAGACCAGGGCCCAGGTGGAAACGGCCAGATTCTGGTTGGCAATCCGCTTGCCATATTTTTCCCAGAAGACAGGATTCTCAGGCTCCCAGTGAGCCAGGATTTCCTTGCGAGAAGGATTTTCGCCCAAAGCGGCGAAATCTTTATTTGAAGTCGACATTTGGTTATCACCCATCCTTTGCTGTATATTCTTAGTGGTCTATATGTTCCTGCATGTTCCTGTCATGGCAGAGACATGCGTTACAAGTGAGGTGAATATGAATCAATACTATGAATGAATATATGGAATCTTTGGTCCGGCAACTCTATGAGCTGCCCGGCAAAGTGATCACGTTGCATGACGGAGAATATCTTTTCCACGAGGGCGATGCCGCGAAGTATTTCTACATCGTGAGATCCGGGCATATCTTCATCACCAAATATGCCTCCAGCGGCCGGATCCTTTCCCTGCGGCTGGCCTCACGCAGCAGCATCATCGGGGAACTCCCTCTTTATCAGGACGAGCCCATCTATATCTTCAATGCCGTTGCGCAATGCGCTTCCGAGGTCTATGCCCTTGAGTTCCCTGTGCTGCAGAGCTATCTTGAGAAGCGTCCGCAGCTGGCCGTGAATCTCCTGAAGATCATCAGCACCCATATGCGCAAGCAGCACAGCAAATTTCGGGACCTCTTGCTTTACGGTAAGAAAGGGGCACTTTACTCCACGCTGATCCGCCTGGCCAACAGTTATGGCAAGGCCGTGGATGGCGGTGTGCTGATTCCCGTGCCACTGACGAATCAGGAGCTTGCCAATTATTCTGCGATGGCCCGGGAAAGCCTGAACCGCATGCTCGGAGAACTCAAGAAAGCGGGGGTCATCGAATATCGCGATCATCTGCTCTTCATCAAGGATCTCGCTTATCTGAAAAGAGAAATCCAATGTGAGAATTGCGGACGGGAAATCTGCAATATTGAATGACCGCGGAATACCGCGCAGTCATCATGAAGCAATTGAAGCAATCGTGAAGAAGTCGTGAAGCAGTCATGGAATGCTTATCGTAAAAAAACAGCGGTAGCGTCTTGAGAAGGAGGCTGCCGCTGTTTTTTGCCATCATTTCTTCCGATAGATGATATTGCTGCGGAAGAGATATTCGAAGGGGAAGCTGAGGCAATGCACCAACCTGGTGAACGGGAAGAGGATAGCGGTCATCATCCACATCAGCATATGGAATTGGAAGACTGGCGGGACATGCTCCATCAGGGTGATATCCGGCTGCAGCATCAGCACGGAACGGAACCAGGGCGAGATGGATTCCCGATAGTCAAAGCTCCCGGGAATATTGGAGAGTGTGCCGATGGTCCCCGAAAGGATGGTGAGGAACAGGACGAGGTAGAGGACCTTATCCATGCTGCTGGTATTCACCGCCATGCGGTCGCTGCCGGCAAAGCGGCGTTTCATCAGCCACAGGAAGCCGCCGAGGAACAGCACGGCGGCAGGCAGACCTCCGGCCAGGCTGATCATATGGTACATATGCTCATCGGTGCCTGCCGCTTCCGTGACGAACTTCGGCACCAGGATGCCGATGCAGTGGCCGCCAAAGGCCATCAAGAGACCGATGTGGAAGATCGGGCCAGCCCATTTGAGGTCATGCTTGGATAAGAACTCGCTGGATTTGGTGGTCCAATTGCGTTCAAATACGGTGTAGCGGACGATGGTGCCGCCCACGAAGATGGTCAGGGCAATATAAGGAAGTACCCCATACAGGAATTCATTCATGCCGTCGCCCCCTTCAGTTCATCTGCTTCTGTCAAGACCACATCCAGCAGGAAGGTATGGGCAAGCTTGGCTTCAAGGAAGCGCTGGCGCAAAAGCTCGAGCTTGGGCTTGGCCATGGCGAGGACTTCGCTTGCAGGACCTTCCGGGATATTGGCCGTAAGCTCCAGCAGGGCCGGCAGGAAATCCGGCAGTTCCTTCTGGAGATCAAAGCCGTTTGCCAGGAACATGTTCTTGAAATCCAGCATCTCACGGGCCTGTTTGCCGAAATCGGTGCGGTCATGCATGGTCAGGTACAGATTGGTGTTGCTGGAAAACTCGAAGGTACGCACATAGAGTTCTTCATATGCTTTTTGTCCCATCGCTTCGATGTAATCGAGCAGATCCAGCATCGTCTGTCTGTTCTGCCTGTTGTCCAGAGCTTCCGATGCTTGGCGGCAGTCAGGCAGCTTTGCCCACCAATCTTCGGTCGGATAGGCAAAGAGATAAGCAATCAGTGCCAGTGTTTCCTGATACTCTTTTGTCTTGTTCATCATCAGCATCCTCCCGGGCAGTTGTAGCCGCAGCTTCCCTGCAGTTCTCTGAGCTTCTCATGCGTCTTTCCCTGCAGGCCGGCGGGGATATTGAAGCGTTCCTTGTATTTGGCGATGCCCAGCAGGCGGTACATCGCCAGGTACGTTTCTTCCGGATATTCCAGGCCGCGGGAAAGGGGCTCGCCGGTCTCCCGGCTGCGCATGAAGACGCGCATATCGAGGAGACGCTGGAGGACCTTCGCTACCACCGTCACGTTGCCGGCGGCAAACAGTTCGGCCAGGTAACTGAGCGGGATGCGCATTTCCTCGATGGAGGGCAGGTATACGTTCGCCTCGACCCGCCGGGTGATGGGGGAGAGAGGCGGCACATACCAGACCATGGGCAGCGTCCGGTACTCGGGATGAAGCGGCAGCGCGATCTGCCATTCCTTGATCATGCGGTAGACCGGGGATTCCTGCGCTGCCTTGAGCCAGTTCTCGGGAATCCCTTCTTTGCGTGCTGCCGCAAGGACCTCTGGATCATGCGGGTCCTGGATGATGCCCAGGACGCTCGTATAGATCTCTTCCTTGTTCTTGGTGGAGGCAGCCGCTTTTACTTTGTCCATATCGTAGAGCAGGACACCCATATAGCGCAGGCGTCCTACGCAGGTATCGCTGCAGACGGTGGGCAGGCCGCTCTCGAGACGCGGGAAGCAGAAGATGCATTTTTCCGCCTTGTTGGTTTTCCAGTTGAAATAGACTTTCTTGTAGGGGCAGGCGGGCACGCAGTGGCGCCAGCCTCGGCAGCCGTCCTGGGAGACCAGTACCACGCCGTCTTCGTCGCGCTTGTAGATGGCGCCTGAAGGGCAGGCGGCCACGCAGGCGGGATTCAGGCAGTGATTGCAGAGACGGGGGAGATATTTCATGAAGAGATCATGGAATTCCATGGCAATATCGTTGCCGATGTTCTGCAGATTATAGTCCTGGCGGGCAGACTGGCCATCGGCCAGATCGTCCTCCCAGTTGGGGCCCCATTGGATCTCCATGCGTTTCTGGGTGATGAGGGACCGGGGACGAGCCACCGGCTGATGATTTTTCCGCTTGGTATTGATGAGCGTCTCATAGTCGTAGGTCCAGGGCTCGTAGTAGTCGTCCATTTCGGGCTGATCCGGGTGGTAGAAGAGCTTGGCAAGCCTTTCCACGCGTGAACCGGAGCGCAGGCGCAGTTCGCCGTTCTTGAGTTCCCAGCCGCCCTTCCACTTCTCCTGGTTCTCCCAGTGCTTGGGATAGCCGATGCCGGGCTTGGTTTCCACGTTGTTGAAATACATGTATTCCGCGCCCTGGCGGTTGGTCCAGACATTCTTGCAGGTGATGGAACACGTATGGCAGCCAATGCACTTGTCAAGATTCATGACCATCGAAATCTGTGCTTTAATCTTCAAGCCAATCTACCTCCTCCAGCTTTCTTGCCACCACATACATATCGCGCTGGTTGCCCGTCGGGCCGTAATAGTTGAACCCGTAGCTGAGCTGGCCATAGCCCCCGATCATATGGGTGGGCTTCATATGGATGCGGGTGGGGGTATTGTGCGTACCGCCCCGGGTGCCGGAAATCTTGCTGCCGGGCACGTTGATGTGATTGTCCTGGGCATGATGCATGTAGACCACACCGCGCGGGAGTCTCGGGGAAACGACGGCCCGCGAGACCACGACGCCGTTATGGTTGTAAAGCTCGACCCAGTCGTTGTCACGGACGCCGATCTCGGCGGCATCCCTTTCGCTAAACCAGACCGTCTGCCCGCCGCGGAAGAGCGTCAGCAGCTGCTGGCTGTCAAAGTACATGGAGTGGGTACTCCATTTGTTGTGGGGGGTCAGATACTTCAAGGTAATCTCTTTGGTGCCCCCGAGTTTGTTCTTGATGGGCAGGTAATCGAGGATGGGTTTGTAGGTGGCCATGGTCTCGCCCATCTCGTGCATCATCTCATGATCCAGGAAGAAGGACTGCCGGCCCGTGATGGTGCGGAAAGGCACCCGTTCCTCCACGTTGGTGGTGAACGGCGTGTAGCGACGGTTCTGGTTGCTGCCGGTAAAGGTCGGCGACGTGATTGTCTCACGCGGCTGCGTGGCAATCTCTTCAAAGGTAAACCGCTCCTGCTCACGATCCTTGGCGAGTTTCGCGAGATCCTTGAGCCCCGTTTCCTTCTCGAGGGACTTCCAGGCCTTGACGGCCACTTTGCCGTTGGTCGTGGTGGAAAGGCCCATCACGGCATCCGCGGCCTGCTTGGCATCCTCGATGGAGGGCATGCCATAGGAAAGGTAGTCCTTGTTGGTGATGATGCCGTTGCGTTTGCGTATCTCAGCATACTCTTCGCTGGAGTCCCAGGTCATGGACATGCTGCCCATCTTATCCGCCGCACCCGGTCCCAGGGCAATCCATTTCTCATAGACCTTCGTGAAATCGAGTTCGGTCTCGATGAGATTCGGCATGGTCTTGCCGGGGATGGGCTCGCATTCGCCCTTGCTCCAGTCGCGGATCTTGCCGCTGGGCTGAGCCGTTTCCCCTTCGCTGTCGTGCTGGATCGGCATGGCCACGACGTCATGGTAGGGCTTGACGTTTGCTTCTTTTGCCACTTCCGATACTTTCTTGGCCAGTGTCTTGAAGATATCCCAGTCGGTCTTTGCTTCCCAGAGCGGATCGACGGCTGCCTGGAAGGGATGCACGAAGGGGTGCATATCCGTGGAGGACAGGTCGTCTTTCTCGTACCAGGTCGCCGTGGGCAATACCACATCGGCGTACAGGGCAGAGCTGGCCATGCGGAAATCGAGGTCGATGAGCAGGTCGAGCTTGCCGTTGGCAGCGCCGCCAAGCTGCTGGAGTTCTGCCTCGTCCCGCCACTTGATCTCTTCTGGACGGTTCGGGCATTCTTCTTCTGAGAACAGGCTGTTCTTGGTGCCCAGCAGATACTTGAGGAAGAATTCATGGCCTTTGGCGGAGGAACCGATGAGGTTGTTGCGCCAGATGAAGAGGTTGCGCGGGAAGTTTGCCGGGTTGTCCGGGTCTTCCGCCGCGAACTGCAGGCTCTTGTCCTTGAGACTGTTGACGATATGGGTCTTTACATCTACGCCGGCAGCCTGGGCTTCGTCATGGAGCTGCTGCCCGCCCTTGTTGAAGGTGGGGTAGGAAGGCAGCCAGCCCAGGCGGGCCGCCATCACGTTGTAGTCGCCGGCATGGCGGTAGCGGGGCGTTACGCCCTCAGCAGTCAGGTCCGCGACATCCACTTCGTCGCTGCGCCACTGGTCCGTGGCAAAATAATAGAAGGAGGTGCTGTTCTGCAGGCGCGGCGGCTTCTTCCAGTCGAGGCCCGTCATGACGCGCGCCCAGCCCTCGACGGGGCGCAGCTTCTCCTGGCCGACATAATGCGCCCAGCCGCCGCCGTTGCGGCCCTCTGCGCCGACGAAGAGCAGGAGATTGAGGATGGTGCGGTAGATGATATCGGCATGGAACCAATGGTTGATGCCGCCGCCCATGATGACCATCGTGCGGCCCTTGGTCTTCAGGCTGTTGTCTGCGAATTCCCTGGCGGTATGGATGACCGTTTCCATGGGGACGCCGGTGTATTTTTCCTGCCATTTCGGCGTATAGGGAACATCGTCCTCATAGGAGCTGGCTGCTTCGCCGCCAAGGCCGCGGTCGATGGCATAATTGGCGAGGGTCAGGTCGTAGACGGTCGTCACGAGGACCTCGCCTTTGGCTGTCTTGATCTTCTTCGCTGGCACGGCGCGCAGGAGCGTGCGGTGTTCCCGCTCGTTGCCGAAGTAAGGAAGCTCAATCTCCACCACGTCATCCCGGGAAGAGAGGACGGAAAGCTGCGGCATGATGGCTTCGCCCGTATCGCTGTCCTCCTCTTTGAGATTCCACTTCGCCTTCCTATCCCAGCGGTCGCCCATGGTGCCGTTGGGGACTACGAGTTTGCCGGTCTTCTCATCGATCACGTAATGCTTGAAATCCGCATGCTTGTCGCTGCGTCCCATATCCTGGCCGTTCAGGAAGCGCGTGGCCTGATACTTGCCGTCCTTGCCGGGTTCCAGGCGTACCAGGAAGGGGAAATCCGTGAATTTGCGCGTGTACTCCACGAAGAAATCCGCGGGCTCGCCCCAGTAGTATTCATTGAGGATGACATGGCCCATGGCCATCGCCATCGCGGCATCGCTGCCTACTTTCAGAGGGATCCAGGTGTCGGCTACCGTCGTGGATTCCGCATAATCCGGAGCGATGGAGACGACCTTCGTGCCTTTGTAACGGGCTTCGATCAGGAAGTGGGCATCCGGCGTGCGGGTCAAGGGGACATTGGAGCCCCAGGTGATGATGTAGCCCGCATTGTACCAGTCCGAAGACTCCGGCACATCCGTCTGATCGCCCCAGATCTGAGGGCTTGCAGGCGGCAGGTCGGCATACCAGTCATAGAAGGAAAGTCCGGCGCCGCCCATGAGCTGCATGAAGCGCAGGCCGGCCGCATACGAAAGCATGGACTTCGCGGGGATGACCGAGAAGCCGAAATTCCGGTCCGGCCCGTATTTGACAGCCGAATGGATCATGGAAGCTGCTACGATTTCCGAGGCCTCTTCCCACGTGGAGCGCACGAAGCCGCCCATGCCACGGGCTTCTTTGTAGCGTTTCATCTTGGCCGGGTCATTCGCGATGCTCTGCCAGGCCCCGAGTACGGTCTTGTGGTTCTTTTTGGCTTCACGCCAAAGCTCAGCCAGCTCGCTGCGCAGGTACGGGTACTTGATGCGGTGCGGGCTGTAGAGGTACCAGGAGAACGAGGCGCCGCGGGGGCAGCCGCGCGGCTCGAAGTCCGGCATATCCGGAGCGGTTTCCGGGTAGTCATGGATCTGGTTCTCCCAGGCGACGAGGCCGTTCTTGACATAGATGTTCCAGCTGCAGGAACCCGTGCAGTTGACTCCGTGGGTGGAGTGGACACATTTGTCAAAGGACCAGCGGTCACGATAGGTATTTTCCCAGTCGCGTCCGCCTTCATTGAGCTGTTGATGTCCACTGTCGGAATGTTCTTTCGGAACAAGGTACATGAGTTTTTTGAAGATATTGCTCACGCCAAAATCCCTCCTCAAAAATGATCGTTGCAGTTCATGTTGTTTATCATTTTAACCTTGTTCCATATTTTTTCATGTGATAAACATCACTATCCAAGCAGAAAATCGTTGCTTTCCTAAAATTTTGTGAGAAAAATTATAGCCTATGCGATGCTTGTCCGTTAAAATAGAGTTGGATGAAGATTGATGCGTAAAAGGAGGCGTTCAAGCGTTCATGGAGCGTTACGTTAAGATAAAGCAGGCTTACCGGCGCGTGGGCATGCTTGCCTCAAGTTATGACGGCATGATGACCAACAGCACCTGGCTGGGTCATCTGGCCCTGCGCCTGTTCTGGGGATTCACGGAAACGGACTACAGGCGATATATCCATCAGGCCTTTGCTGGGATTCCTGCCGGTTTTGACGGCAGGCTGCTGGAAGTGCCGGTGGGGACTGGGGCGCTGTCCTTGCCAGTATACCGTGACCTGCCGCGGGCGGACATCACCTGCCTGGATTTTTCGGCAGAGATGCTTGCAAAGGCGCGGGAGCGGGCACAGGCCATGGAGCTGCCGCAGCTCAGGTTCCTGGCAGGGGATGTGGGCAATCTGCCATTCCGGGAGGGCTCCTTTGATCTCGTGCTGTCCATCAACGGCTTCCACGCTTTCCCCGATAAACCGGCCGCGTTCCGGGAAACCCATCGGGTGCTGAAAAAGGACGGCATCTTCACCGGCTGTGTCTATATCCGTGGGCAGCATGCCGTAACGGATCTCTTTGTCCGGACTTTTTGCAGTCATCAGGGCTATTTCACACCGCCCTTTGACACCCTGGCGTCGCTGCAGGAGAGACTGCAGCGCCTGTACCGGGACGTGAGGGTTTGCCATATCGGTTCTTTCGCCTGTTTCACCTGCCGGAAATAAGGGACGGACATGCAACGCTTGGCGGTAAGGGGACGGGGCTGGTTTTGATAGATAGCCTTGTATTTTGAAGCGACATTCGCTATAATGAGTAGGTCATAAAAAGATGGATACGAGGTGTGAAAACCATTGCATATTGTATTGATAGAACCTGAGATCCCCGGCAATACGGGGAATATCGCCCGCCTTTGCGCGGCGACGGGGATCGAGCTTCATCTCGTCAAGCCGCTGGGCTTCTCGACGGATGACAAGTATCTCAAGCGCGCCGGTCTCGATTACTGGCATCTCGTCAAGGTGCATTACCATGAGAACTTCGCTGAAGTCGCAGCCATGTACGCCGGACACAACTTCTATTTCTGTTCGACGAAGGCGCCGCGCTCGTATACCGAGGTTTCGTACACACTGGATGATATGCTGGTGTTCGGCAAGGAGACGGCCGGCATCCCCGAGACGCTGCTCAAGGAGAACTGGGATCACTGTGTGCGCATCCCGATGATCGCGGAAGCGCGTTCGCTGAACCTCTCGAATTCCGTGGCCATCGTGGCCTATGAGGCAATGCGCCAGCTGGATTTTGCCAATCTGTCGGCAGCGGGGCCGGGCCTGCATATCTGACCGCACATAGTTGAATCTTGCATATTGAAAATGGATAGGAATGACTGCCTGATGATTGATAGGAATTTTGTGACGGAATGCCAGAGCTTCCTCGAAGCCAACCGCTTCCGCCTGGATGAACCAATGAGACTCCATACGACGTTTGAGATTGGCGGCCCGGCGGACTGCCTGATCTTCCCGGCTTCTCTGGAAGAAACGGAGAAAGTCCTCGCGCTCGTCAAGAAATACCATCTGCCGCTGACCATCCTCGGCAATGGCTCGAACGTACTGGTGCGCGACAAGGGCATCCGCGGCGTCGTCGTCAAATTTGCCCGTCCCATGTCGTACATCCGCTGCGAGGGGACGAAAATCTTTGCCGGCGCCGGTGCCTTGCTCAAGGATGTTTCGGCTGTGGCGGCACGCAACGGCCTGACGGGGCTCGAATTTGCCAGCGGCATTCCCGGCAGCATCGGTGGTGCCATCTTCATGAATGCCGGTGCCTATGACGGCGAGATGAAGAATGTGGCCTATGCTGTGCGCACGGTCGACCGGGCCGGCCAGGTGCATACCTATCAGCGCGAGGAACTGGCACTCGGTTACCGCCATAGCGTCTTCCAGGACAACGGCGAGGCCATCTGCGAGGTGGAACTTTCCCTGCAGCCCGGCGACAGGGCTGCCATTGACGCGAAGATCGCCGACTTCACGCAGCGCCGCGAGAGCAAGCAGCCGCTCGAGATGCCGAGTGCCGGCAGCACCTTCAAGCGGCCGAAAGGCTATTTTGCCGGTACGCTCATCGACCAGACGGGGCTCAAGGGCCTGCGTGTCGGCGGGGCAGCGGTCTCGACGAAACATGCCGGCTTTGTCGTCAACGTGGATCATGCGACGGCGGCGGATGTACTCGGTGTCATCCATGAGGTCCAGAAGCGTGTCTTTGCCGCACATGGGGTCGAGCTCCATCCGGAAGTCCGCATCATCGGCGAGGAATGAAATACCGTCAGAGAAAACTCCTGTACGTGGCAGCTGCCATGTGCAGGAGTTTTTTTGAACAACGAATCATAAAAAAAGAAAATAGCAAAGAAAAAAGAGGATTCCAGCAGCAAGAGTCAGAATATTACCTATATAAGAAGGAAGCCAAAAGGAGGTATTGCATATGAGACTCGAATTCTTGGGCGCTGCCCATACAGTTACAGGCTCCTGCTATCTGCTCGAAACGGGAGAAGACCGGTACCTCATCGATTGCGGCATGTTCCAGGGCTCGAAACGCATCCGCGAACTCAATTATGAGGGGTTTTCGTTCAATCCCGGCGATATCGACGGCGTACTCCTGACCCATGCGCACGTCGACCACTGCGGCCTCGTGCCGAAGCTCGTACACGAAGGCTTCAAGGGCCCGGTCTACGCGACGAAAGCGACGTGCGACCTCGCGCAGATCATGCTGCCGGACTCCGCCCACATCCAGGAATCCGATGCGGAACTCCAGAACCGCAAGGGACGCCGCCGCGGCGATGAACCCATCCAGCCGCTCTACGACCTCGATGATGCCACGGAGGCACTCAAGCATTTCTCGGCCGTGCCGTACGACCAGGAACTCAAGCTCTCCGAGCATCTGAGCGTGATTTTCCGCGATGCCGGCCATATCCTTGGCTCGGCACTCCTGGAAGTCTTCGTCCACGAGGAGGGCAAGGACACGAAGCTCGTATTCTCCGGCGACCTCGGCCAGCCCAACCAGCCGATCATCAAGGACCCGACGTACGTCCAAGGGGCGGATTTCGTACTGGTCGAATCGACGTACGGCGACCGGCTGCATCAGATCTACGACAAGGAAAGCGCATTGCTTGAGATCATCAACGACACGATGGACCGCGGCGGCAATCTCATCATCCCGTCCTTTGCCGTTGGCCGCACGCAGACACTGCTCTACTATTTCTATCATCTGAGCAAAGAAGGGCGTCTTGATCCTGATATCCCCATCATCCTCGACAGCCCGCTGGCCATCGCCGCCACGCGCGTCTTCCTCAAGAACTTCCAGGACTTCGATGAGAATTCCATCCAGTTGTTCCGCGACAGCGGCAAGATCCCGTCGTTCCCGCAGGTGCGCATCTGCGAGACGGCCGAAGAATCCCGCGCGCTCAACAGCTCGGAAGGCTCGGCCATCATCCTCTCGGCTTCGGGCATGGCGGATGCCGGCCGAATCCTGCATCACCTCAAGCACAACCTCTGGCGCCCGGAATCGACCATCCTCTTCGTCGGGTATCAGGCCGAGGGGAGCCTTGGCCGCCGGCTCGTCGATGGCATCAAGCGCGTGCGCGTACTCGGCGAGGAAATCGCCGTCAAGGCCCAGATCAAGATGCTCGACGGCTTCTCGGCGCACGCCGATGCCAACCAGCTCCTGGACTGGCTCAGCCATCTCCAGTCGCCGAAGCCCGCGAAGATCTTCATCGTCCACGGCGAGGCACCGGCACAGGAGGCTCTCAAGGGGCGCATCCAGAAGGAACTCGGCATCGAGGTCTACATCCCGTTCCGCGGCGATCTCGCGAAAATCACGGGACGCGCTTCGGAAATCGTCCAGTCGAATATCCCGTCGGTCTCGGTGGAGAAGGAGATGGAGGAAGTCCTCGCGGATTTCGATGCCGATTACCGTCAGCTGCGCCGCAAGGTCCTGCAGCTCGTCATCCGCCAGCCCAAGGCCATGGAGCCTGTCATCAAGGTCATGACGAAGGGACGCAACTACCTGCGCAAGCTCTTCATGCCGTTCAATATCTGAGTCAGGAAGCAGCCGTGCCTATCGCGCTGCCGGAGAAAATCCATGGCGTCAGGTGCTTGCACCGGAGAACGTTTTACGATATAATGAGTTACGATAAAGCAGACGAGAGCTGCTCAAAAGAGAATCATTGCCTTTTTAAGATACGTACTGCGATGCGTACAAAGGGAGCCAATAGAGTAACGTCATAAGTTTACGCAAAGCCAAGGGCTTTCTTATGCAGTCGCATAGGAAAGCCCTTTTTTTACAGGTGGCTGAAAAGACAATGGATCTGGATAGTTAAGGAGTGATTGACTTGGGAAAGACGAATGTATCCTTGCGAGGCAAGAATATCCTGGGGCTGGCAGACTTTACGGCCGAGGAAATCCGCCTCGTACTTGAGACGGCCAAGGAAATGAAGAACATCATCCATCGCGACATCAAGAAAGTGCCGGCACTGCGCGGCAAATCCATTGTGACGCTGTTCTATGAGCCGAGTACGCGCACGCGCACTTCCTTCGAGCTGGCCGGCAAATACCTCGGTGCCGATGTCGTCAACATCACGGCTGCTTCCTCGAGCATCGTCAAGGGCGAGAGCCTGCGCGACACGCTCTATACGATCGAGGCCATGGGCGTCGATGCCATCGTCATGCGCCACAAGGCGGAAGGGGCGGCCGAGTACGCATCGCGCGTCGTGAGCCCGGTCATCCTCAACGCCGGCGATGGCGCGCACGCGCATCCCTCGCAGGGCCTCTTGAACCTCTTCACGATCGAGCAGCACAAGGGCCATCTCGCCGGGCTCAAGGTCGCCATCCTCGGCGATGTACTCCACAGCCGCGTGGCCCGCTCCGATATCTATGCGATGCGCACGATGGGCATGGAAGTCCACATCGCCGGCCCGAAGACGCTCCTGCCGCGCTTCCTTTACGAGGAGCCGGGCATCGTCGTGCATGAGCGCATCGAGGACGCCATCAAGGACGCCGATGTCATCGAGGTCCTGCGCATCCAGCTCGAGCGCATGAAGGGCGGCCTTTTCCCGACGACCCGCGAATATGCCCGGATCTTCGGCCTCAACAACGAGCGCCTGGCACTTGCCAAGGACGATGTGCTCGTCCTGCATCCGGGCCCGATGAACAAAGGCTGGGAAATCTCGCCGTTCGTTGCCTATGGCGATAACTCCGCGATTCAGGAAGAAGTCCAGAATGGCGTGGCAATCCGCATGGCACTCTTTACCTTGACGCTGACGGGAGGCAAACAGGAATGAAACTGATACTCAAAGGCGGCCGGGTCATCAATCCGGCAGAACAGTTCGATGCAGTGGCGGATGTCCTCATCGAGGACGGCAAGATCAAGGCCATCGGCCAGGGGCTGACGGCAGATGGCGCCAAGGTGTACGATGTGGCGGGCAAGCTCGTCACGCCTGGCCTCATCGATATGCACGTCCATTTCCGTGAGCCCGGTCAGGAAGCCAAGGAAGACTTCGAGTCGGGGTCGAAGGCGGCAGCGGCAGGCGGCTACACGACGGTAGCCACGATGCCGAATACGAAACCGGTGGTCGATACGGCGGCTCTTGTCCGCAGCCTCGAGAAGCGTGCGGAAGAGGTCGCCAGAGTCCACATCAAGATCATCGGCGCCGTCACGAAAGGCCAGAAGGGCCAGGAACTCGCGGAACTCGGCGACATGGTGGAAGCCGGTGCCGTCGCGTTCTCCGATGACGGGCATTTTGACCCGACGGCCAAAGTCCTCTTGAATGCGTACGATTATCTGCATACGTTCGACAAGGTCATCATCAACCATGAAGAAGAACCGTCGCTCGTCGAGGAAGGCGTCATGAATGAGGGCCATCGCAGCGCGATGCTCGGCATGAAGGGCCGTCCGACGGTCGCTGAGGACATCGCCGTCGCCCGCGACATCCTGCTCGCCGAGTACGCCGGTGCGCGCGTCCATGTCGCTCACATCAGCTCGGGTCGTTCCGTCGACCTCGTGCGCCAGGCCAAGAAACGCGGCGTGCGCGTCACGACGGAGGTCACGCCGCACCATCTGACGATGACGGATGAATGCGTCAACCTCTACGACAGCTCGACGAAGACGAACCCGCCGCTGCGCACGCAGAGCGATGTCGATGCCATGGTCGAGGGCCTGAAGGACGGCACCATTGATGCCATCGTCACGGACCATTCCCCGCATGCCCAGGAAGAAAAAGACCGCGAATACATCTACGCACCGAGCGGCTTCCCGGGACTCGAGACGGCCGTCGGCGTCCTCTTCACGGAACTCTGCCACACGGGCAAGATCGATATCCCGACGCTCATCGAGCGCATGACCTGGGGACCGGCCAAGGCCTTCCAGCTTGATGCCGGCACGATCTCCGTCGGCGCCAATGCCGATGTCGCTGTCATCGATCCGGAACTTGACTGGACAGTCGATGCGAAGAAGTTCTATACTAGAGGCAGTCATTCCCCGTTCGTCGGCCGCCAGCTCAAGGGCAAGGCCGTCATGACGATCGTGGATGGCAAGGTCGTCATGCAAGATGGCAAAGTACTCTAACGTACTCTAAGGTGAGGTGTATTTGAGTGAAAGGTAAATTGATCCTGGAAGACGGCAGCGTGTTCCATGGCGAATTATTGAATAATATCAAGGCGACGGGTGAAGTTGTCTTCAACACAGGCATGGTGGGGTATCAGGAAAGCCTGACAGACCCCTCGTACTGCCGCCAGATCCTGACGCTGACGTATCCGCTCGTCGGCAATTACGGCATCGCGGATATCTTCATGCAGTCCCGCAAGTCCTTCGTCAACGGCTTTATCATCGGCGAACTCTGCGAGCATGGCAGCAACTGGCATTATGAGATGAGCCTGGCTGAGTTCCTGACGAAGCAGGGTGTGCCGTGCCTCTACAACGTCGATACGCGTGCCGTCACGCGCAAGATTCGCAGCGCCGGCACCATGAAGGGCATCATCGTCCCCGAAGATGCCGCCCAGACAGAGATCGACGAACTCTTCGCCGTCCCCATCAAGAAGGACGTCGTCATGGAAGTCACGACGCCGGAATCCTACACGCTGGACAGCGACAAAGAGGATGCGCCGTTCGTCGTCGCGATGGACTTCGGTGTCAAGCTCAACATCCTGAAATCCATGCAGGATATGGGGATGAAGATCACGGTCGTCCCCGCGCACACGAAAGCCGAGGATATCCTCGCACTGGATCCCGATGGCATCTTCCTTTCGAATGGCCCTGGCGACCCGGCTGACGTGCCGGAGATCGTCGAGGAAGTCAAGAAGCTCATCGGCAAGAAGCCGATCTTCGGCATCTGCCTCGGCCATCAGCTGCTCGCACGCGCGATGGGCGCGAAGACCTACAAGCTCAAATTCGGCCATCGCGGCACGAACCAGCCGGTCAAGGATCTGCGCACGGGCAAGGTCCAGATTTCCTCGCAGAACCACGGGTTTGCCGTCGACGAGGAATCCCTCAAGGGGCTGCCGCTTGAAGTCACGCATATCAATGTCAACGACGGCACCGTCGAGGGCATGCGCCATACCGAGCTGCCGATCTTCTCCGTGCAGTACCATCCGGAAGCTGCACCTGGCCCGGACGACAATATGTACTTGTTCGATGAATTCTGGGCAATGCTGAAGAAAGGGGAATAACTCGTGCCAAAGAAAGAGAATCTCAAGAAAGTAATGGTCATCGGCTCAGGCCCCATCATCATCGGCCAGGCGGCAGAATTCGACTACGCCGGCTCCCAGGCTTGCCGTGCCCTCAAAGAAGAAGGCCTTGAGGTCGTCCTCGTCAATTCGAATCCGGCGACCATCATGACCGATACGCATATCGCTGATCGCGTCTACATCGAGCCGCTGACGGTGGAATTCCTCGAGGAAATCATCGCCAAGGAGCGCCCGGACGGCCTGCTCGCGACGCTCGGCGGCCAGGCAGGCTTGAACCTTGCCGTGCAGCTCTCCGAGAAGGGTGTACTGGAAAAATACAACGTCGAGCTCCTCGGCACGCCGCTCAAGGCCATCGAGCAGGCCGAGGACCGTGAGCTCTTCAAGGAAACGATGCAGAAGCTCGGCGAGCCGATTCCCGAGAGCACGATCGTCGAGGATGTGCCGTCGGCTGTCGAGTTCGCGAACTCCATCGGCTATCCGGTCATCGTCCGTCCGGCCTACACGATGGGCGGCACGGGCGGCGGCATCGCCGAGAACGAAGAAGAACTCGTCGAGATCGTCATCAAGGGCCTCACGTATTCGATGATCGGCCAGGTCCTCATTGAGCGCAGCGTGGCCGGCTGGAAGGAAATCGAGTACGAAGTCATGCGCGACGGCAACGATAACTGCATCACCGTCTGCAACATGGAGAACTTCGACCCGGTCGGCGTTCACACGGGCGATTCCATCGTCGTGGCTCCTTCGCAGACGCTGACGGACCACGAATACCAGATGCTGCGCAGTGCGTCTCTTCGCATCATCCGCGAACTCGGCATCGAGGGCGGCTGCAACGCGCAGTACGCACTCGACCCGAACAGCAACCGCTACTACGTCATCGAGGTCAACCCGCGCGTCAGCCGTTCTTCGGCCCTCGCTTCCAAGGCCACGGGCTATCCGATCGCCAAGGTTTCCGCGAAGATCGCCATCGGCTATACGCTCGATGAGATCACGAATGCCGTCACGCAGAAGACGAAAGCCTGCTTCGAGCCGGCTCTTGACTACTGCGTCGTCAAATTCCCGCGCTGGCCGTTCGACAAGTTCGTCTATGCGGACCACACGCTCGGCACGCAGATGAAGGCGACGGGCGAGGTCATGAGCATCGACCGCAGCTTCGAGGGCGCCATCCTCAAGGCTGCGCGCTCGCTCGAGATCGGCGTCAACCGCCTGCATATGGACAAGATGGACGAGTGGGATGATGCACGCGTCAAGAAGAACCTCGAGCGCATCAACGACGAGCGCATCTTCGTCATCGCCGAAGCCCTGCGCCGCGGCGTGGCCACCGTCGATGAGATCCATGAGATCACGAAGATCGACAAGTGGTTCATCAATAAGCTCAAGAACATCACGGATATCGAAGTGGAACTGGCCAAAGACAAGGATGCCCTGACGCCGAAGCTCATGCTTGCGGCCAAGAATGTCGGCCTGGCAGACCGTTCCATCGCTGAGATCACGGGCAAGACGGAAGATGCCGTCCGCACGCTGCGCAAGACGATGGCTATCCTGCCGTGCTACAAGATGGTCGATACGTGTGCCGCCGAGTTTGAGGCAGCCACGCCGTACTACTACTCGACGTTCCGCGCACAGGAAGACGAAGTGAAGGTATCGGATGCCCGCAAGGTCATCGTACTCGGTTCCGGCCCGATCCGCATCG
>JAQYBD010000104.1 GCA_029338835.1 Selenomonadaceae bacterium
CGGTTCGCGAACAGCAGCTCTTCGGAGCCATCGGCGCGGAAGAAGCAGATGGCCGTCGGCAGCAGGTCGTAGGCCGTGATAAAGGTTCTAAGAAGTTCGTTTTTCATGGGAAACCCTCCGTAACGTGCAAGGGCGTCAGAATAGAATCAGAATCCTTGTTCCGTGCCGCCTTTCGGATCATCCGTGAGCGTCTGCTGGCCGAGCATGGTCGTCAGGTTCGCACGCATATAGGCGTAGTTCGGGCTCGTGAGATCCTGTGCCTCCATGTAGCGCGAAGACGGGGCATTCAGGAGCCCGCTGATGGTATCATAAAGCATGTCGTTCGTGAAGTAGCGGCTGCGGTGATAGCGGATGGCGCGCGTGCGGCCCGGCAGCACCTGCTGGTACTCGGGCGAGAGGTAGATGAACATCGGGATGCGCACCATGTCGTAGGAGAAGACATCAGGGTTGTGCGAAATCTCGAGGTTCTCGCCGTGGTCGGAGAAGTAGACCATGGCGCGCAGGTTCAGGTTCTTCTGCGCGTAATCGAAGACTTGCGAAAGAATGTAGTCCGTGTAGTGGATGCTGTTCGCATACGATTCGGGCGATGAGACCTCGCTGTCGCCGTGCCACTGGTTGAACTCCGTCGGGTAGCGGTTGTTGTAGTAGATATGGCTGCCCATGATGTGGAGCACGATGAAGTTGTTCGTGTTCGGATCGACCTGCGTGAGGTACCAGAGCAGCGTGTCGTCGTATTTGTCGGAGAAATTGTACGAGTCGTCCGTCCATTCCGCGCGGTCGGCCGTCTTCGCGACGAGCGTGATGGCGCTGTCGTACTGGCCGTAGCGGCCCTGATTGCTGAACCAGTATGTCTCGTAGCCAGCTTTCTTGGCAACATCGAGGATCGAAGATGATTCGAAGAACTCCTTGCCGTTGTACTGGCTCTGTTCGGTCAAGGCACGCTGGAGTGTCGGTACGGTCTGTGTCCAGGATGAATAAGCGTTCTGGAGGAACACGAAATCGGGATTTGCTGTTTGCTGGCTTTGCCAGGGCGTATCATCGTAGGCATAATCCGGGGTGAAAGCCTTCATGTAATTGCGCGAGGCCGATTCGCCGATGACGACGATGACGGTACCCGGTGCTTTGGCAGGCAATGCCTGCGCCCCTTCGATATGCATGCTGTTCAGGCGTTCATCGTGGCCAAGGCTGTATGTCTGGGTCTGGGTCACGTAGTTGTCGACATCCTTCCAGAGATCGGCAATCGATGTCTGGGGCAGGTACCAGTACAGGGAACCGAGTGCGGCCACGGTCAGCAGGGTGATGGCACCCATGCGGCCGGCTGTCGTATCTTCTGCCAGCAGACGGCGGGCAAAGGCCATGTGGCCGCGCCAGCAGGCGTAGAGGAAGAGGGCAAGCCCGAGGATGATGATGGCTGCTGGCAGGATGCCGACATTCGATTCGATGAAGTCGATGCTCTCGCGCCAGTTCGTCAGGTAGAGAGCCATCAGCGAGGCCGGTGACAGGCAATGCCAGACAATGCAGTAGTAGGCAAACTGGATGAAGGGGATGACGATGCCGATGAGATTCAGGAGTGCCATGAAAGCGGAAATCAGCTTGATATGCCCCAGCCGGAACAAGGCAGCTTCCAAGGCAGTCAGCAAAAGGAATTCTGAGGTGCCGACAATGAAATCAAAACAGATTTTCGACATGTACCAGTCCTGATGGTACGTCCAGGTGTAGAGCAGTGGAAAAGCCGCGCACCAGAGCAGGCCTGTCAGGAGATTGGGCAAGGTTGCCCAGGAGAAAAGCGGTATCCGTGTGCCGTACTGGATCAGCACGAGCGCCAGCATGACAGGGGCGAAAATGGGGATGAAATACTCTGCGCCCATATCCTGGCCGATGTCGATGTAAAAGGCAATCAGGCAGATGTAGTAGATGCCTGCGGCTGTCAGCCAGCGGATCAGGCGATCCTGCCTTTCCGTAGAATCTAGCATATTGTTTTCCCTCGGTTCTGAAAAATATCCGTAATGCGATGCGTTCTTTGTCAAAAGCGGTGCTGCTGCTTTTTCCGGCAGCAGGAACGAAATTGAAAATCCCGTCTTATTTTACTTGATATCGTGTTTTTCGTCAATTTGCCAGAGGATGGAAGAAAGCGGGCAGCAGGGTCTGAAAGGGGGGGATAATGGAGTATCCCTGTCCGTTAGGAGAATTTTTCCGATTGCCATATGAGGGCATCTCTGCTACAATATATACCTGTCACAATGAATTCAAACACAATATGTAGGGGAGGCGGGGTGACGCTGCACAAGATGAGCGAACGTATGCAGCGTCTGATGAACTATGAATGTAAAAACCGTAACCAAACGTTCTGGCCATACCGTGCCGTATAATCGCGAAAAGATTTTCAATGCCATTGCCGGTGCCAATGTGGATGGCGGCAGCACGATGTCGGAGAAGGACATCGATGAAGTGACGAGCCAGGTGGAATGGGACATCCGGGACAGGGACAACGTCAGCGTTGAAGAAATCCAGGATATCGTCGAGCAGGAACTCATGAAGTATGATTTCTACGACATCGCGAAAAAGTACATCACGTATCGTCAGAAGCATGCGGAACGCCGCGCTGCGCAGAAGCACCTGATGGAGTCGTATCGCGATATCTTCTTTGCAGATGCCGTGGATTCCGATCTCAAGCGCGATAATGCCAACATCAATACGGACGCCTCCATGGGCATCATGCTGAAGCTCGGTGCCGAGGGCGCGAAGCACTTCGTCGATAATTATGTCCTCGATGAAGAGTTTGCGGAAGCGGATCGTGAGAATTACATCCATATCCACGATAAGGACTTCTCGCTGATCACCTTCAACTGCTGCCAGATTGATCTATTGAAGCTTTTCCATGGCGGCTTTTCTACGGGCCATGGCTTCCTGCGGGAGCCGAACTCCATCCGCGCTTATGCGTCGCTTGCCTGCATCGCCATCCAGTCGAATCAGAATGATATGTTTGGCGGCCAGAGCATCAATGCTTTTGATTATGCGATGGCGGAGGGGGTCAAGAAGTCCTTCCGCAAAGCCATCCTTGATGAAGCACACAAGGCGATGATTTACCGCTTTGGTGCGGCTCAGTTCGGCAAGGGCTCAGATTTCAAGCAGAAGTTTGAAGCTGCACTCGATATGGGGAAATGCCATTATACGGAGAATGATGACGACCCGAAGGCGCGCGAGAGCGTGGAGACAATCGTCAAGGCGCTGGAGACCGTACTGGCGGATGAATACCACAAGCCGACCACGGAAACGAGCCTCGATGCCAACAATATTTACCATCTTTCCTGTGAGGATGTCGTGGAGGAAACCCATCAGGCCATGGAGGCCCTGATCCACAATTTCAATACGCTGCACAGCCGTGCCGGCGCGCAGGTACCGTTCAGCTCCATCAATTATGGCCTGGATACATCGCCGGAGGGCCGACTGGTCATCAGCGAGGTACTCAACGCTATCTGGGCGGGCCTCGGCAATGGTGAGACGCCGATCTTCCCAATCTCGGTCTTCCAGCTCAAGTCCGGCATCAATTACAATCCCTCCGATCCGAACTACGATCTATTCCTCAAGGCCTGCAAGGTCAGTGCCAAGCGCTTGTTCCCGAATTTCGTCAATATCGATGCGCCGTATAATCTGCAGTATTACAAGCCGGGCGATTACAACAGTGCCGTTGCCACCATGGGCTGCCGCACGCGCGTCATGAGCAACATCAACGGTCCGGAGGAATCGGGCTCCCGTGGCAATTTCTCCTTTACCACGATCAATCTGCCGAAGCTGGCACTCGAAGCGGAGGGCAATCTTGACAAATTCTGGAAGCTCTACGACCATTATATCCAGCTCAGCCACGATTATCTGCTGGAACGCCTGCATGTCATCGAGCAGAAACATGTCTACAATTATCCGTTCCTCATGGGGCAGGGCGTCTGGATGGACAGCGAGAAGCTCAAGCCGACGGATTCCATCAAGGAAGTACTCAAGCATGCTTCTTATTCCATCGGTTTCTGCGGCCTGGCTGAATGCCTCAAGGCGCTTACTGGCAAGCATCACGGCGAGAGTGAGGAAGCACAGGAACTCGGCCTCAAGATTGTCGGCCATATGCGTGAGATGACCGACCGGTATACGGAAGAGGAGCATCGCAACTGGTCGACGTTCGGTACGCCAGCTGAGAGTACGGCTGGCCAGTTCCAGCGTGCCAACCGCAAGAAATACGGCATCATCCCGGGGGTTACGGATCGTGATTACATGACCAATTCCAGCCATGTACCGGTTTATTATCCCATCAAGGCCATCGACAAGATCCGTATCGAAGCACCGTATCATGCACTCGAGAATGCCGGCCATATCGCCTACATCGAGATGGATGGCGATCCGTCGAAGAATGTCAAGGCCTTTGAGGCCATCGTGCGTGCGATGCACGATGCGGATATGGGGTATTTCTCCATCAATCATCCGGTGGATCGCGATCCCGTCTGCGGCTATACCGGCATCATCGAGAATGAGTGCCCGCATTGCCATCGCAAGGAAATCGAGAAGGGGCATCTGCGCATCAAACGCATGAAAGCCTGAGTTTTCTGTCTGTAAACTTGTAACTCCTTCCTGCTTGTTGTACAATAGGGATAAAAAATCGAGGAGGTAACAAGATGAAAGTAATCCATACGGAACAGGCTCCCGCAGCAGTGGGGCCGTACAGCCAGGCCATCCGCACGCGCGGGACGGTTTATCTTTCCGGTCAGATTGCCATCGATCCTGCTGCAGGCAAGATCGTGGCCACGACGATTGAGGAGCAGGCAGAGCAGTGCTGCCGCAATATCGAGGCCGTACTCGCCGCTGCTGATACGGATATGGAGCATGTCGTGAAGACGACCTGCTTCCTCGCGGATATTGCTGATTTCAAGGCGTTCAACGAAGTCTACGCCAAACATTTCATCAGCAAGCCGGCCCGCAGCTGCGTGGCGGTCAAAGACCTGCCGGCTGGTGCCTTGTGCGAGATCGAAGCCATCGCGATTCGCTGAGCTTCTTCTGCGGCCATGCTTGATGAGAGCAGTCTGCATCTTTTGATGCAGGCTGCTTTTTTGTTTGTGGCGAGGACTGAGGTTAGGATGAAACGCAATAAAAATGGCTGTCATCATCCAGGCGATGTGACAGCCATTTTTATTGCGGCAGGTGGGAAAACTGCCGTTCAGCCGAAGAACTGGCGGTAGAGAACGACGAAAAAGAGTATGACCGCACAGCCCAGGAAGACCAGGCTCGTGCGTTCCACGATGACCTGCATGGTTTCACTGAGCTTGGCATGGCGGCGGATATAGGTCAGCGACAGGGAACCCGTCAGCAGTACGTACATGGAGCGATTCATGATGTCGAGCTGTGACCAGCCGGCAATCCCGACAAAGATCGTGAAGGCAATCAGGATCAGCAGCATGTAGTCTTTGCCGACTTTCGGCTCGGGTTTCTTTTTGGGCTGCTCTTTCTGGGAATATAACTTCTTTTGCAGTTTCTTGTATTGTTTTGCCATGTTGGATACTCCTATCTTTACATTTTCTCATTCCATATTATACATTTTTGTAAACTTTTTTGCAAAAAGAATTGCAGGTGTCAACGATGCTTGTTAAAATATAAGATACGATATTTTGTAAAGCAGATTGTTATCCACGTGATAGGCTTGTCGTGTTCCTAGAAGTGACGACGTGGATTGAAAGATAAAGGAATGGGAGGAGTTCTTATGATCCGAGAACATCGCAGTAGAAGCAAGTTGGAAGGCTACTACAAGAAATTTGTGGAAGAAGGGATCCTCGATCCCAACGTACATCCCTGGGTGGCGGAATCGTGGCTCAAGAGCAAGGAGCTTGGCATTGGCACGGAGACGATGGATGTATCGCGCAAGATGGGACGGGAAGAATTTGCTGCGCTGCAGAAAAAGCATCAGGATGCCATCGACTATCTGAGCAAGCTGAGCGAAGAGATCCGTGAATTTTTCCAGGAATACAATCTGTCATTGCTGCTCGTTGACGCAGAATGCCGTGTACTCAAAAGCTATTCGCTGCCGTTCTACCAGATGACGCCGGGGGAGATCGAGGGTGTGCGTGTCGGCATCGAAGATGTGGGTACGTCGAGCATCAGTGTGGCTTATGCTCATCAGACGGCGTTCTGGATGTTCGGTCCGGAGATGTGGGTCAAGGAATGCCAGCTGGGTGATGCATGTTCGGCACCCATCAAGGTCAACGGTGAATTCCATTACATCATCACGCTGGTGTCGATGGAGCAGGTGCCGCTGCCGCAGGATGCCATCATTGCACTGCTCTATACGATGAAGAATGCTTTGGAACAGCATCTGACGGAGTCCATCCGCATCAAGGCGGAAGAAGCAATCCTCGATGCGACGCCATTTGCCGTTTACCATGTCATGCCGGGCGGTGAGGTGGCTTATGCCAACCGGCTGGGCCATACGCGCCTGGAAGGCATTGGCGCCAAGAAGGATGGCAACAAGAATGATACTTCGAATCTCAACGATGTCATCATGAATTATCAGCACACTCCCATCTATAAGGGGTTCAACGGCGTACCCTCCTACAACAAAGAAGTCACGTGGATCACACCGAAGAAGACATATGAAGACATCACGACGGTCGTGCCTTTGGAGCGTGATGCTGACCGTGCGGTCGAATCGGTCGTCGTGGTATCGATGCCGATTGAAGATTTGCGCACGCTGGTCGCGCATGCTGCCGGCTATACGGCGAAGTACAGTTTAAGTTCGATGGTAGGAGAAGGCACGACGTTTGCCAGCGTGCGCGCGAAAGCCGCGCGCGTAGCCAAGAACAAGCACCACATCCTCATCCAGGGAGAGGCAGGCACCGGCAAGCAGCGCATGGCGCATGGCATCCATCAGGCCAGCCCGCGCGCGGCGGGGCCGCTCATTTCGCTGCGCTGCGGCGATACGACACCGGAACTCCTGGAACAGGAACTCTTTGGTGTCATGATGAGTCCGGAAGTCAGCCATCAGGGGCGCCTGGAACTCGCTTCGGGCGGTACGCTGTTCCTCGATGAGATCGAGAAAATGCCGAAGAACATTGCGGTAGAGCTGGCACGTGCGCTCAAGACGGGCAGGACCCGCCGTATTGGCGAGAATGTCTACCGCGATATCGATGTGCGCATCATTGCGGCTTGTGACAGCGATCTCAAGCGGCTGACGGAACGCGGCCTGTTTTCCCCGGAACTTTACGAGATCGTCTCGAAGAGTGTCGTGCGGGTACCTCCTCTCCGGAGCCGCCGCGAGGATATCCCGAAACTGGCGGAACATATTGTCGCGGAACTTGCGGAGCAGCATCAGATGCGCCCCAAGCGCATCCTCAAGGAGACGAACGATGTCCTGCGTAACTACGATTGGCCGGGCAATATCAAACAGCTCCAGAGTGTACTCGAGTATGCCTTCTTCAACACGACGAAGAACACCATTGCGCCTGAGGATATCAGCCTGATGGGCGACGTGAAGCCGGACAACAAGTGGAAAGAGGATAAAGAAGTATTCGTCAAGGCCTGGCAGGCAGCGGGCGGCAATGTCAGCCGTCTGGCAAATCTCCTGAATGTCAGCCGTGTGACACTTTACCGTTATCTGAAGAAATACAATCTCGAAAAGAAATAAGGAGTAAGACTGTGCGTTTAAGAAGAAAGCCATGGGTCGATGAGGCCATCCATGAATTTGATGATTTCGTTGTGAGCCGCGATCAGGAAATCGGTGAAGAGAAGAAGGGTCAATGGGGAGAGGTCTTCGGCCGTCAGGCGCCGCTCCACGTTGAACTCGGTACGGGCAAAGGGGATTTCATCAGTCAGCTGGCGGAACGTCATCCGGAAAACAATTACATCGGCATTGAGATGCAGCAGGATGTCCTGTATTCCGCTGCCAAGAAGGTCGCGGAAAAAGGGCTCAAGAATGTCCGCCTGCTGGTCTTTGACATCAATCATATCGAAGATATCTTTGCACCGGGCGAAGTGGATCGGTTTTATATCAATTTCTGCGATCCCTGGCCTAAGAAACGTCATGCGAAGCGCCGTCTCACGCATGTGGGATTCCTGGAAAAGTATCGTCAGCTATTGAAAAAAGGCGGTGAGCTGCACTTCAAGACGGATAATCGCCCGCTCTTTGATTTCTCACTGGAGCAGTTCCAGGAGGCCGGCCTGCGCGTCCAGGATGTGTCTTTCGACTTGCATGCCGAGGATCGTCCCGACAATATCATGACGGAATATGAACGCAAGTTCAGCGGCTTCGGAGAAAAGATCAATCGTTGTGAAGTCATCTTTGACTGATGCGCGGATAAGGAGGCTTTTTTGATGCGTATCCGGAAAACCCTCTGGAGTAACGAGGCAGAACCGGTTATTGTGATCATAGCCGTCCTGCTCCTGCTTGGCACGATCAACGTCTTCAGCTCGAGCTTCGTCAAGGCGGCTACCGACTTCAACAATCCTTATTATTTCTTGCTTCGTCATGTCATCTGGCTGCTCATCGGCATCGCCGTTTGCTTTATCTGCAGCCGGATCAATTACCATCGCTGGCGGAAATGGCTGCCCTGGTTCCTGTTCCTCGTTGTCGCTTCGCTGGTGGCTGTGCTGTTTTTGGGCAATGTGGTCAATGGCGCACGGCGCTGGCTGTCTTTTGGCGGCTTCAGCTTCCAGCCGGCAGAGTTTGCCAAACTCCTCGGCATCTTCGTGGCGGCGAACTACCTTGCTGTGCAGGTCAAGGCGGGCAGGACCATCCAGGTCTGGAGCGGCCCTTATTTCCTGATGCTCATCGTGGCCGGTCTCGTGGAGCTTGAGCCGGATATGGGCACGGCCTGCATCGTTTTTGGTGTCCCGTTCCTCATGGCTTTTACGGTAGGGATCCCCTGGAAGCATCTGAAGCTCTTGCTCATTGCCGTGGCCATCCTGTTGCCCGGCCTCATCGTGTCACAGCCTTATCGTCTGCAGCGCGTGCTGGTAACCTACGACCCCTGGAAAGATCCGCAGGGGGTTGGCTATCAGGCCGTCCAGTCCATGTCGACCATTGGTTCCGGCGGCTTTTGGGGCATGGGGCTCGGCACGGGGGTCAGCAAGTATGAATATTTGCCGGAAGCTCATACCGACTTTGCCTTTGCCATCTTCGCGCAGGAACACGGTTATATTGGTGTATTCATGGTCATCCTGATGTTTTTCCTGCTGATGGTCTGCTGCTATTACATCGCCAGCCGCGCTCAGGATTTCTATGGACAGATCTTGACCATCGGCATCATGCTGCTCATCGTCGGCCAGGCTGTGGGCAACCTCTTCATGGTCAGCGGCGCTTTCCCGGTTGTCGGCATCCCGCTGCCTTTCATCAGTTACGGTGGTTCGTCCCTGATCGTTACCATGGCATCCATGGGGATTCTCTTGAATATCTGCTATCATGGGCGGAAAAGCTCGTCCTCGCATCCTGAGGAGGATGAGTCCAGGGAGGAAGAAACGATATCCTCTCCACAGTCTGCCAATCTGCATCTTGTGAAATAAGGCCATTTTTGACGCACGCTTGTCCATTGTGGTAAAATAGTGAGGTAGATGTGTCATAGATATATGTGCTTTTGAGAGTAGATACAGAGAGAGGTGTTTTCACTTGCGTAATCGATGGTTTCTTTCCATGGTTCTTCTGGTGGCCATTACGCTGCTCTCCCTTACGACAGAAACATTTGCGGCTTCCATCCTGGTAAAGGAAGGCTCGCGTGGGCAAGCAGTACGCCGGGTGCAGACGCTGCTGATTGAGCAGGGCTGGTTGGACGATAGTGCGGACGGTATCTGTGGCGCCAGGACGGTGGCGGCCATCAAGGCTTTCCAGCAGGCAAATGGCCTGGAGACAGACGGTATCTGCGGCGACGGCACCTATCTGGTCCTGTCCGGCGGTGAGGAATATGATGGCCCGGAGGAAGGACTGGCAAGCCGTGGCGGTGGCCGCGTGATTTATGTGGATGCGACGGCTTACAGCGCGGAAGATCCGGGCAATTCCTGCTATACGGCGACCGGCACGCTGGTCCGCTACGGTGTGATAGCGGTAGATCCCAGTGTGATACCGCTGGGGACGCATGTCTACATCCCCGGTTATGGCGAGGCTGTGGCGGAAGATATCGGCTGGGCAATCCAGGGGAACCGCATCGATGTGGCATTTGATACACATGCCGAAGCTCTGAGTTTCGGCAGGCAAGATCTGGAAATATATATCAGAGACTGATTCCCTGGCAAAGGGCACGGCGTTGGCCGTGCTCTTTTTTGTGGATTTCCCTTTGCACAAAATATACAATTATAGTGTAAACTCATGCCTTATTTTGTGTACTTTTTTTTCTGTTTTTCCGTTACACCGATACAGGTTCGCATAAAATGCGAGAAAGTCCGCTTTGGAAAAACAAACTAGGGTTGTTTGTGTAAATTTTTTAATACAAACTATTGACTATTGTAAAGGTGTAAACTATAATGAATGCATCGCATGAAAGTGCAATAGAGGTTTGGGAAAGAAAAAGGGAGGAATCCGTATGAATTTCAGCAAACAAAGCTTGAAACTCGCCAGCGTGTTCATCGGCACGATGCTGATGGGCGGCGTGCTGGCCGGCTGTGGCAGCCAATCGGATAGCAATGAGATCAAAGTCGGTGCCAATTTCGAGATGACCGGCAACGTCGCCAATTACGGCAGTGCGACGCTCGATGGCTTGAAGCTAGCCATCGATGAGATCAATGATGCTGGCGGTGTCGATGGCAAGAAAATCACCCTCGTGACGGCCGATAACAAGTCAGAGGCTTCGGAAGCCGTTAATGCAGCGACGAAACTGATTTCGGACGACAAGGTCTCAGTCCTGGTTGGCCCGGCTGTAACGGCGAATGTCATCGCAGAATCGCAGGTTGCGACGGACAACAAGGTTCCCATCATCGCACCAGATGCCACGAGCCCAGATGTCACGGTAGAGAATGGCAAGGTCAAGCCATTCGTGTTCCGCAGCTGCTTCATCGACCCGCAGCAGGGTACGGTCATGGCCAAGTTCGCTAGTGAGAACCTCAAGGCCAAGACGGCTGTCATCTACGTCGATAACAGCACGGATTACTCCAAGAGCCTCGGCAAGGTCTTCAAGGAGAAGTTTGAGGCTGCCGGCGGCAAGGTTGTCATGGAAGAAGCTTTCCTCGCCAAGGATCAGGATTTCAAGGCTACCCTGACGAAGATCAAGACGGCCAATGCCGATGTCATCTTTGTCCCGGCTTATTATGAAGAAGTCGGCAAGATCGTCAAGCAGGCCCGCGAACTCGGCATCACGAGCCCCATCCTCGGTACGGACGGCTGGGATGATTCCAAGGTAACGGATATCGCCGGTGCTGATGCGCTGAACAACACGTATTTCAGTACCCATTATTCCGATAAGGACGAATCGGTAAAACCGTTCGTTGAAGCATTCCAGAAGAAGTACGGCCATATGCCGAACGTCTTCGCTGCCCTCGGTTACGATGCCGGCAAGATGCTTGCTGATGCCATCAAGCGCGCAGGCAGTGCAGATCCGGAGAAGATCCAGAAGGCTCTTGAAGAGACGAAGGACCTCAAGGTCGGTACAGGTACCATCACGATGGACAAGAACCACAATCCGATCAAGCAGGCCGTCATCCTGGAGAACAAGAATGGCGATCGCGTAATGGTTGCCAAGATCATGCCGGAAGAGTAAGGGATAGGTGAAAAGAAAAGGGGCCGCAGGAATGCGGCCTCTTGCTATCTATATGGAAGGAGCTCTCTATGGAAGTCTTGCATCAAGTCTTGCAGCAGCTCATCAATGGCATATCGCTCGGCAGCATTTATGCTCTGATTGCGTTAGGCTATACGATGATCTATGGTATTATCAAGCTCATCAACTTCGCCCATGGCGATATCTACATGGTGGGCGCTTACATTGGTTTCTTTGCGATCACGCAGGTACATCTGCCCATCGTGCCGTCATTGCTCATCTCACTCGTCGTCACGGGCGCGCTCGGCATGCTGGTTGAACGGTTGGCTTATAAGCCGCTGCGCCATGCACCGCGCATATCCGTACTCATCACGGCCATCGGCGTTTCGTTCTTCCTGGAGTATACGACGATGTACTTTGTTTCGCCGACGCCGCGCACGTTCCCTGCCATGTTTGGGGATGTTGCCGTGACCATTGATTCTCTCGGCGGCATTGTCATCAACGGCCAGCAGATGCTGATCCTCGGCATCACGGCGGTACTCATGGTCATCCTGACGTATATCGTCCAGCGGACAAAGACGGGCAAGGCCATGCGTGCTGCGTCCTTTGATACGGAAACGGCCGAACTCATGGGCATCAATTCGGATCGCATCATCTCCATTACCTTTGGCATTGGCTCGGCGCTGGCAGCCGTTGCCGGTGTCCTCGTCGGCATTTACTACAATTCCATTGACCCCCTGATGGGCATCATGCCAGGCCTCAAGGCCTTCGTTGCTGCTGTACTCGGCGGTATCGGCATCCTGCCGGGGGCTGTAGTCGGCGGCCTTATCCTCGGCGTCGTCGAGGCATTCGTCTCCGGCTTCATTTCTTCGACGTTCCGCGATGCCGCGGCTTTCGCCATCCTGATTCTCGTGCTCCTGGTCCGCCCGACGGGCATCTTTGGCAAGAACACGAAAGAGAAAGTGTAAGGAGGGGAGCATATGAAGTATTTACGCAAGAATGATTTGATCGTGCTCGCCCTTTCCCTGGTGCTGTTTGCCGTACTGCAGGGTTTGATTTCAGGGCGTGTCCTGAGTTCTTTCTGGCAGCTCAATCTGCTCATCATCGGCATCAACATCATCCTGTCAGCGAGCCTTAACCTAATCAACGGCTATACGGGCCAGTTCTCGCTGGGGCATGCCGGTTTCATGGCTGTCGGTGCCTATGTCGGTGTCGTACTCACGACCAATTTCCATGTACCGTTTGGCCTCGCACTGATTGCCGGCGGCATTGCTGCCGGCTGCCTGGGGTTCCTGGTCGGCATCCCGACGCTGCGCCTGCGCGGCGATTATCTGGCTATCGCGACCCTCGGCCTTGGCGAGATCATCCGCATCGTCATCATGAATATCCAGTATGTCGGCGGTGCAGCCGGCTTCAAGGGCATCCCGCACAATACGACCTTTGCCTGGGTGTTCTTCATCATGCTGTTCACGCTGTTCTTCATCAAGAACTTCGTCAATTCCAATCATGGCCGTGCTTGCCTTGCCATCCGTGAAAATGAGATTGCAGCAGAATCCATGGGCGTCAATACGACGAAGTACAAGGTCATGGCTTTTACGATTGGCGCAGCATTTGCTGGTGTGGCGGGCGGCCTTTTCGCTCACTGCTTCTACATCATCAGCCCGTCGTCTTTTACCTTCATGCAGACCTTCAACTACCTCATCATGGTCGTCATGGGCGGCCTGGGTTCGATTACGGGTTCCATCGCCGGTGCTTTTGTCGTCACGTTCATTTCGGCAGCACTCGCCAGCTGGCCGGAGTTCCGCATGATCATCTATGCCATTGCCCTGATCCTTCTGATGTTCTACCGTCCGCAGGGACTCTTCGGTTATATGGAACTCACGAACATGGGAATCTTCCGCCGTATTTTCAAGAAAGGGGGCACGCCGCATGAGTGACATGAATGAAATCCTGCAGGCTGAGAATGTTTCGGAGGTTTTCGGCGGGCTCAAGGCGGTGTCGGACTTCAATCTGCGTCTCGAGCGCGGGGAACTCGTAGGCCTGATCGGGCCGAACGGCGCAGGCAAGACCACGGTGTTCAATATGCTGACCGGTGTGTATCAGCCGACTTCCGGCAACATTTCCTTCGAGGGCGAGAGCATTGTCGGCCTCAAGCCCTACCAGGTCACCCAGCGCGGTATTGCGCGTACGTTCCAGAATATCCGGCTGTTCTCCGAACTCACGGTGCTAGAGAATGTCAAGATTGCCTTTCACTATCACGTCAAGTATGGCCTGCTCGAATCCGTGCTGCGCATCGGCCGTTATTTCCAGGAAGAGGAAGCCATCGAGGAAGAGAGCCGCAAGCTGCTCAAGATCTTCCACCTGGAGGATAAAGCGGATGAAGTGGCGAAGAATCTCCCGTATGGCGCACAGCGCCGTCTCGAGATTGCCCGAGCCCTTGCGGCCAAGCCCAAGCTCCTGCTGCTCGACGAGCCGGCTGCCGGCATGAATCCGCAGGAGACAAAGGAACTCATGGATATGATCCGTTGGATCCGTCATGAATTCGGCCTGACCATCCTGCTCATCGAGCATGATATGAGCCTCGTCATGGGCATCTGTGAACGCATCTATGTGCTGGAATACGGCGAAGTCATCGCGCAGGGGACACCGGAGGAAATCAAGAGCAATCCGGAGGTCATCCGCGCCTACCTCGGTGGGGAATGACGCGTGGATGATGGAAGTTGAATGTACGGAAAGCAGGTATGTATATGGCTGAACCTATGCTGAAAATCGATAATATTGATGTGTATTACGGTGCCATTCATGCGCTCAAGGGGATTAGCCTGGAGGTCAACCAGGGCGAGATCGTGACCTTGATCGGTGCCAATGGTGCGGGCAAATCGACGACACTGCGCACGATATCCGGCCTTTTGAAACCAAAGAATGGTTCCATTGCCTTCATGGGCAAGAATATTGCCGGTGTGCCGGCGCATCAGATCGTCCGCGAAGGCATTTCTCAGGTCCCGGAGGGACGTCGTGTCTTTGCTGAGATGACGGTCATGGAGAATCTGGATCTTGGCGCTTTTGTGCGCAAGGATAAAGATGGCATCCAGAAAGACCTCAAGAAGGTTTTTGAACTGTTCCCTCGCCTTGAGGAACGCAAGAATCAGTCGGCGGGAACGCTCTCGGGCGGCGAGCAGCAGATGCTCGCGATGGGCCGTGCGCTCATGAGCCGTCCGAAGCTGCTGCTGCTCGATGAGCCTTCCATGGGCCTGGCACCGCTGCTCATCAAGGAGATTTTCCACATCATCGAGGATATCAATAAGAGCGGTACGACGGTGCTCTTGGTCGAACAGAATGCCAATATGGCGCTTTCCATCGCGAACCGTGCGTATGTGCTGGAGACCGGGCGCATCACTTTGTCCGGGCCGGCTGGAGAACTTGCGGCCAGTGAAGATGTCCGCAAGGCTTACCTCGGAGGCTGATCGGCGTCCGCAGCAGGATTTTCTTGTGCTGGCAGCGAAGTAATTCGCACAGGCAAAGGATGTAAGGGGGATGAAGCAATGTTTGTAGCAAATCGCATGGCGAAGAATCCGGTGACGGTAACACCGGATACAACGGTAGATGAAGCAGCGGCTGCGATGCGGAAGGGGCATTTTCGCCGTCTGCCGGTTGTGGCAGATGGCAAGCTTGTGGGCTTTCTTTCGGATAAGGATCTCATGCGCGTGATGCCGTCACCGGCCACGACGCTTTCGCGTTATGAGGAGCGGTCGCTTCTGGCAAAGCTCAAGATCTCGGATGTCATGCAGACGCCGGTCATCTCGGTCGATGAAGATGCCACCATCGAAGAAGCGGCACTCATCATGTACAAGCATAAGATCGGTGGCCTGCCGGTTGTCTCGAAGGTCGGCACGGTCGTGGGTGTCATCACGGAAACGGATATCTTCAAGACGTTCGTTGATGTCATGGGCTTGCAGGAAGGCAAGACGCGCCTGACACTGCTGGTCGACAACAAGGTCGGTGTCGTTCATGACATTGCGGGCATCTTCACGGAGTGCGGGCTTTCCATTGACAGCCTCGTGACCTGCCGCCAGCCGTACGGCAAGTATGAGATTGTCGTGCGCGGGGATATTCCCGATGTCGATGAAGTCAAACAGAAGATTGAAGCGAAGGGCTACGAAGTCATCCATACAGCGAAGATCGGCTGATACTGGATGGTGATGCCGCATCAGGCGGCAAAGCCTCTTCGGCAGGCAAAGGAGCCTGCTTTCCGGATCGATGGCGAGCCATTGATCTGGAAAGTGGGCTCTTTTGTGTTTTGTATACAAATAAACATTACATAATTGCTGGTATTTTTTTATTTATCAGCTTGATGTTGTATATTTTCTATGTTATACTTTTATACATAATATATGTAATGATACATGTCTAGATGAAAGTGGGGGCGTTTTCGATGAAGTTACATGCATTCACCAAAATGTTGGCTGTGGGTATCATAGCAGTCCTCAGTGTTGCCATGCTGGCAGGGTGTGGCAGTGAAAGTTCGCAGAAGAAATTCCTGAATATCGCTACAGGCGGTACTGCGGGTACGTATTATCCGATTGGCGGTGCGATGGCGGAGATCCTCAACAAGGATATCCCGGGCATGAATGCCAGTGCGCAGAGTACGGGCGCTACGGTCGCGAACATCAATATGCTCAAGGATGGTTCCGTTGACCTGGCCATTGTCCAGAATGATATCACGTATTATGCTGTACATGGTACGGAGATGTTCAAGGATAAGAAGGTTGACAATATCCGCGGCATTGCGACGCTGTATCCGGAGACGTGCCAGTTTGTCACGCTCGATAAGGCAGGTATCAAGAGCATCAAGGATCTAAAGGGCAAACGCGTGGCTGTCGGTGCAGCCGGTTCTGGCGCCGAGGCCAATGCCCGCCAGATCCTTGAGGCCTATGGCATCACGTATGATGATATCGATGTCCAGTATCTTTCCTTCGCAGAAGGTGCCAGCGCACTGAAAGATGGCAATGTCGATGCTGCTTTCCTGACGGCTGGCTATCCGACTTCTTCGGTACAGGATATTGCTTCGCAGAACAAGATCCGTCTGCTGCCGGTTGACGCAGATAAGGCAGATGCTTTGATCGCCAAGTATCCGTTCTATACGAAGACGACGGTTCCGGCTGGTACGTATGCCGGTTTTGATGAAGATGTGCCGACCATCTCGGTCATGGCCATGCTCGTCGCTTCGGATAAAGTCGACGATAAGATGGGGTATGATATCGCCAAAGCGATCTTCTCGAATCTCGATCGTCTGCAGGCCGCGCATTCTGTCGGCAAGCTCATCACCAAAGAGGGTGCCACGAAAGGCATGTCTCTCGATATGAATGCCGGTGCGGAGAAGTTCTTCAAGGAATAAGCGCGGCTTTCCCGTTTGGCATACCAGTCATCCCGGCCTCTGGGCTTGCGGATGATGGGACTGATATGACTTTGCAAGTATAAAGAGACTTCTTTCCATGGCTCTGGCGGTTGTCTTCCTGAACGGAGAGGTATCCGTATCTCAAGGCAGGGACGCTGCTTGTGCCGGTGCGCATGGGGCAGTGGAGAGAAGTCTCTTTCTCATTGAAGATGGTGATTTTTTGCTACGCAATGCTCGTATTACGATTATACTCTGCCTGCTGGGCATCGGGCTGGGGATCCTCAACGTACTGGGAACGCCTTGCTTCGTGGTTTCTGCAGCAGGTGAGCGGGTGGCTCTCGTGGAGGCACGCCCTGAGCTGCCGTTCTCCATTCACTTCATTCATTCGGTACAGAAAACGCCGGTACTGGAGAATCTGGAAATCCGTCGAGAGAGGGATGGTTTTGACCTGCTTTCGACGAAATACCAATCGTTTGGTGTAGGCCTGCCTTTCCTTGCGGAAGAGGGGGATTTCCGGCAGGAAGGGGATTATTATGTATTCGATCATATGCATCGTCATTTCCCGCAGCTGCAGCTGCGAACGGGAGTCGGGACTCGGCTGACGCTGAATATCGCAGGTCGGGAATATCGCCTCTATGAGCAATATGCACCGGGGACACGTATCGATCTTTATATTGCACCGCTCTATCGCGCATTGTGTCGTTGACATCTTCAGGAAGGATGGTATCTATATGACAGATAAACCGGATAAAAACAGGCAAACAGCTACAGCAGAGGATATCCTCAAGAAATACGATAAAGAATCCGATACCATGATGTATACAGGGGTTATGGCCAAGCTGGTCTCTGCGATCGCTATCACCTTTTCTATTTTCCAGCTTTATACGGCGACGTTTGGCGTACTCGATGCACAGCTGCAGCGTGCCGTTCATCTGGGGTTTGGCTTGACGCTCGTCTATCTCCTTTACCCGACGCGCAAATCGTGGTCGCGCCATAAACTCCACCCCTTTGATCTCCTCCTGGCAATCCTCGGTGCGGCCACGCCGGCTTATATCGTCATTGAGTATCGCCATCTTGTACTGCGGTCCGGCATGGTTTCCGGCATGGATCTCGTGGTCGGTACGCTGGGTATCCTGCTCGTCATTGAAGCAGCTCGCCGTATCGTCGGCCTCCCGATGGTCTGCGTGGTGCTGGCCTTTGTTGCATACGCTTTTGCCGGCCCGTATATGCCTGGCGTACTCGCACACCGCGGCCTGACGCTGGAGCAGCTTGTCGGCCATCTGTATTTCACGACGGAAGGCATCTTTGGCATCCCGCTCGGAGTTTCGTCGACATTCATCTTCCTCTTCATCCTGTTCGGCGCTTATCTGGAATCCACTGGCCTGGGCAAGTTCTTCATCGATCTGGCCAATGCCTTAGCTGGCTGGGCCAGCGGCGGCCCTGCCAAAGTCGCCGTCCTGTCATCCGGCCTCATGGGCACGGTTTCCGGCAGCTCGGTCGCCAACGTAGTCGGCACGGGTTCGCTGACCATCCCGATGATGAAGAAGCTCGGCTACCACAAGAATTTTGCCGGTGCTGTTGAAGCTGCCGCATCTACGGGCGGCCAGCTGATGCCGCCGGTCATGGGTGCTGCCGCGTTCCTCATGGCGGAATTCATCGGTGTGCCGTATATCGATATCGTCAAAGCAGCCATTGTCCCGGCATTCCTTTATTTTGCCGGCGTATGGCTTGGCGTTCACTTTGAAGCCAAACGCAACAATCTCAAGGGAATCCCGCGCAAGGAACTGCCGAAGTTCAGTGTCATCCTCAAGGAGCGGGGACACTTGGCGCTGCCGCTCATCATCATCGTTTATCTGCTGGTTTCCGGTTATACTCCCATGCGTGCGGCGCTCGTAGCAATCGTACTCTCCATCATTTGCTCGGCCCTGCGCAAATCGACACGCATGAAGCCCATCGAGATTGTCAAGGGGCTTGATAAAGGTGCGCGCAATGTCCTTTCTGTCCTGGTTGCCTGCGCTGCGGCCGGTATTGTCATTGGCGTGGTCACCAAGACGGGTGTCGGACTCAAGCTGGCCTCTGGCCTGCTGGATCTTTCTGGCGGCCTCCTGCTGCCCACGATGTTCTTCACCATGATCACGGCGATCATTCTCGGTATGGGCGTGCCGACTACGGCAAACTATGTCATCACTTCGACGATTGCCGCGCCAGCCCTTGTGCAGATGGGCGTGCCGGTAATCTGTGCGCATATGTTCGTGTTCTACTTCGGTATCATTGCCGATGTCACGCCGCCAGTCGCCCTGGCTGCTTTTGCCGGTTCCGGCATAGCGGGCGGCAATCCCTTGAAGACGGGTATCAATGCATCGAAACTGGCCGTTGCCGCGTTCATCATCCCGTACATGTTCGTCCTGTCGCCAGTCCTCCTGATGGTGGATGCGACAGCCTTCAATCTCATCACGACGACGCTCACGGCACTGATCGGCATGGTAGCAGTATCGTCGGCACTCATCGGTTATCTTGCTGACGATTGCAGGCCGTTGGAGCGACTGATCCTGGTAGCAGGCGGTCTCATGATGATCAAGCCGGGTTACTTGACGGATGCTGCTGGCTTGGCGCTCTTCCTCGTCATTCTCTTCCTGCAGCTGAAACGCCGCAAGGCTGCCCGTTGACCCGCATTGCATTGATTGCACGAAAAAGGCGCTTCCTCTTGCAGGGAAGCGCCTTTTTTGATTGGCTGAGATGATGCCCAGCTCAGTGAACTGCACGTGCGTGTTGTTTTTCCTGGCATTCCGGGCAAACGCCGAAGAAATAGATTTGATGATCGGTCAGAGCGTAACCGGTTTCCTTCGTGACTTCCTGGTAGACACCATCCGTCTTGAGTGCGGGAACATCATCGACGCGGCCACATTTCGTGCAGCGCACATGCGGATGATGGCTCGTGTCCGCATCGTACCGGAAAGCATCTTCGCCGACATTGAGTTCCTGGGCAAGTCCCAGATCGCAAAGGATGGAAAGAGCCTTGTAGACTGTGGCCAGGCTCATCGTGGGGTAGAGGGGCTGAAGCTCCTTGTAGATGGTGTCGGCATTTGGGTGCGCTTTGGTGTGGGACAGCATATTATAGACGGCCAGACGCTGCGGCGTTACCTTGAAGCCGGCTGAACGCAAGCGACCTGCCAGTTCCATTGGGCTTAGCATGATTTTCACCTTCTCCTTCTCAGTTTTTTCTTAAAAATTCAGTGGTAATGGATAATTTGTATCGTTTAATTTATTCTACCTAGAAATTATGGTCATGTCAACTAGTATTTATTATCTGAGAAGAAGATAAGTTTCTTATTTCACGTTTTACGTGGCGGGCAGATGATGATATATCCAGAAAAATACTTTACAAGCCCTGATATGTATGATATAATATCACATGTTCTCAATGAACACGGAGAGGTGTCCGAGTGGTCGAAGGTGCTTGACTCGAAATCAAGTGTGGTTAATAGCCACCGTGGGTTCGAATCCCACCCTCTCTGCCATTAGTCAATGAAGCCCTGCAGCGTGCTGCAGGGTTTTTCTGCATTTTGTGCATGCGCAGCCAAGTTGTGTACATAAAAAGAGGCTGCGTCATCAAGTACAGCGCTTGATGGTACAGCCTCTCCTGCCAGCGATTATTCTGCTGCTTTGACAACTTCCTTGCCATCGTAATAGCCACATTCCGGGCATACATGATGCGGCATTTTCGGCTCATGGCACTGCGGGCAAGCCGTGTAGCCGGGAGCGGTCAGTTTCCAGTTGGCGCGGCGCTGATCGCGACGGGCCTTGGATGTTTTACGCTTTGGTACTGCCATTTGATGTTCACCTCCGAGTCAGAGAATCCTTCAGTGAAATCCATGCAATGGGTTGATGCTGATGGATTACGTTCACGTGAATCATGTGATTTTGACACATATATCTATGATAGCTGTTTTTGCGCCGACATGCAAGGAAAAGTTTTCAAGAAAGCTCTAAAATGATACTGGCAGAGAAAAATTGGATTTTCTGGCAGAAATATGTAAGAAATAAAGGTAATTCCTTTTCCGCCGCGAATTATAATATAGAACGAATCCTGCCGTTGGCGTACAGGGGCAGTAGTAAAGAAATGAGTGTGGTAGATATGACAGGAAATAGTGAAGTAATCACGGGCAGCGATTTCAAGCGCATGGTTTCCGGTGCCTACAGTGAGTTTTTGCTGGAATATGAGCAGATCAACGGACTCAAAGGTGCCGGGCATTTGCCAGGAACGCATATCCTGCGCACGATGGGTGCTGCTGTCATGCCCTTGGCGGAAACGAAGGATGACAGCATCGGCGGCCTTTCGCGCCGTGTAGCGACAGCGGCTATCTTTGGTGCCCGTGGCAGTGCCGGCATTGTCCTTGCGCAGATGTTCCGCGGCCTGGCGAAGGGACTGTCCGGCAAGTACAATGCGACATCTTCGGAATTTGGCAAAGCTTTCCAGTATGGCATCCTCTACGCGCAGCGCGTAGTGCCGGAAAAACCGGAGCGCCCGATCATCACCGTGGCCAAGGCTGTGGCGAAAGGCGCTTATCATGCTGTGCGTGCCAATCTGCCCATCACGGAAATCCTGCAGGCAGCCATCGAGGCAGGTGAAGCTTCGCTTGCACGCGTTGACCATGAAGATGCAGGCGCGCGTATCATGTTCAATTTCTTATCTGGCTGCCTCAAGGGGCTCGATGGCAATTTCGTTTCGCCGGCCGTCAGCCTTTCTCTGGGGCTCGAGGCCGGGCAGCCGGGACTGCAGGATCCTCGGGAAGATCTCGTGCGTCCGTATTGCGTGCGTTTTACTGTCCTCAATACGCGTGTCGATATCCCGGCTCTGGAACGTCATCTGCGTGAGCATTCGAGCTTTGCGCTCGTGGAACGCCATGAGAAGGGAGTGGAAGTCCATCTCCATACGGATCGTGTCGGCAAGGTCATTGAGCAGGCGGTTGGCTGGGGGCCTTTGAAGAATCTCCACGTGACGAATATGAGTGAGGTTCATGTCTTGAATGCCCATGGTGCCCTGATGAAGGTTGCCCTGCTGGCTGTGGCGGAGAACAAGGTGCAGGCAAGAGAACTCCAGGAAGCGGGAGTGCATGTCATCGTCAATGGCAGCGAAGATGCCTGCCCGTCGGTCGGGGAACTCGTCAATGCCGCACACAGCGATCTGGCTGCGTCCTATGTGATGATTTCGTGGAGCCGTGATTTCCGCCTGGCTTTCCAGCAGGCAAAACGGCTGCTTGGCGAGCGCGTGGAGCTGGTCCTCTGTGAGAACAAGATGCAGCAGGCCAGGGCCATCAAGGCGTTTGATCCGCAGAAAGACGCAGCTGCCAATATGCAGGCGATGCAGCAGGCTCGGGAAGATGCGTGAGCCTTATAGAAGGGAACTTGCACATCCCCGCTATATTTGTTAAAATAGACGTATTGTTGCGGTTGTAGCTCAGTTGGATAGAGCGTCCGCCTCCTAAGCGGCAGGTCGTGAGTTCGACTCTCACCAATCGCACCATCTTGCAAGCAGCAGAGCCTCTGTTTTCGTTCTTGGCGAAGACAGGGGTTCTTTTTATCTTTGTGTAACAATTGTTACGGAATGATGAGCGGCCTCCTGCTATGATAAAGACAACGCGTTGATGAATTGTATGTATGTATTATATATAAGGAGAGTTTGCAATGGAAAACAAGATGTTTTGCTTTCAGTGCCAGGAAACAGCAGGCTGCAAGGGCTGCACGCAGGTAGGTGTCTGCGGCAAGAAGCCGGAAGTTGCTGCCATGCAGGATTTGCTCATTTACGTGACCAAGGGATTGTCTGCAGTCACGACGCGTCTGCGTGCTGAAGGCAAGCCGGTTGAGCGTGCTGTCAACCATCGTGTGACTGAGAATCTGTTCATCACGATCACGAATGCCAATTTTGACCGCGAGGCCATCATTGCTGCTGTTGAAAAGACGCTGTGCTGCAAGGAGGAACTCCTCGCTGCCGTCACGGATCGTGAAGGTCTGCCAGCGGCTGCTTTCTGGCAGGAAAGCCGCGAGCATTTTGATGAGAAAGCCCGCACGGTCGGCGTCCTGGCTACGGAGAATGAAGATGTGCGCAGTCTGCGTGAGCTCATCACGTATGGCTTGAAGGGCTTGGCTGCTTATGTCAAGCATGCCAATGCACTCCAGCAGGAAAATGAGGCTGTCGATGCTTTCCTGCAGTCGGCTCTCGCACGCCTGCTTGATGATAGTCAGACGGCTGACCAGCTGACGGCGCTGGCACTTGAGACGGGCAAGTTCGGTGTTGACGGCATGGCGCTGCTCGATACGGCGAATACGACGGCGTATGGCAATCCGGAGATCACGACGGTTGACCTCGGTGTTCGCCAGAATCCGGGCATCCTGATCTCGGGCCACGACCTGCGCGACCTCGAGATGCTGCTCGAGCAGACGGAGGGTACGGGCGTCGATGTCTACACGCACGGCGAGATGCTGCCGGCTCATTACTATCCGAAATTCAAGCACTACAAGCACTTCGCCGGCAACTACGGCAATGCCTGGTGGAAGCAGAAGGAAGAGTTCGAAGCGTTCAACGGCCCTGTCATCCTGACGACGAACTGCCTTGTACCGCCGAAGGATTCCTATAAGGAGCGCGTATTCACGACGGGTGCTGTCGGTTTCCCGGGCTGCCCGCACATCGAGGCCAAGGCTGACGGCACGAAGGATTTCAGCGCTGTCATTGAGATGGCTAAGAAGTGCCAGGCTCCGAAAGAACTCGAGAAGGGTCAGATTGTCGGCGGCTTTGCGCATGAGCAGGTCTTTGCTGTGGCCGACAAGGTTGTCGAGGCTGTCAAGAGCGGTGCTATCAAGAAGTTCGTCGTCATGGCCGGCTGCGATGGCCGCATGAAGAGCCGTGAGTACTATGCAGAGTTCGCCAAGGCTCTGCCGAAGGACACGGTCATCCTGACGGCTGGCTGCGCGAAGTACAAGTACATCAAGATGGATCTCGGCGACATTGGCGGTATCCCGCGCGTCCTCGATGCCGGCCAGTGCAACGACTCCTACAGCCTTGCACTCATCGCCCTCAAGCTCAAGGAAGTCTTCGGTCTCGATGATATCAACAAGCTGCCGCTCGTCTTCAACATCGCTTGGTACGAGCAGAAGGCCGTCATCGTCCTGCTGGCTCTGCTGCACCTCGGCGTCAAGAACATCCACCTTGGACCGACGCTGCCGGCGTTCCTT
>JAQYBD010000105.1 GCA_029338835.1 Selenomonadaceae bacterium
CCCCGAGAGCCAGGAGATCGACATCACGGAGATTCCGACGGTCAATCATCCGTACCACCTCTCCGAGCTCTCCGTCACGCGCCTGATTGTCCTGCTGACGATCGCGCTCGCCGCCTTTATCGCGATGGTCAACGAGGGCAGCCAGGTCCTGTTCTGGAACTACCTGTCCATGGCCCTGCGGAGCGGCGGCATCTTCCTGCCGCTGAGCTTCGCCATCTTCGCGCCGGGCACCATCACGAATACGAGCGCCACGCTCTCGATGGTGCTCTCGACCGCCGCGGCCCTCCTTGCCGTCTTCCTCGGCGCCGCCGGCAACCCGCTGTTCTTCGGCCTCGCCATCAGCGCCCTCTGTCTCGTCCCGTGTTGGCTGCGCCATCGCTGAGATGCGCTCTCGACACAGGGGAGAAGTTCACGCGGGCATTCGCCATCTCGCTGTTCTTCGGGTAACAGCCTTTCGAAAAAGTGCAGTGAGACTGCAAATATGTTATTGATTTCACACGCTCGGCGTCGTATAATCTTATTGGTGATATACACGAACCACATTTTTATGGTTTTTATTGGGAGGATCTTATCAATGAAAAAATTCCAAGTCGTCGTGAAGTGCTCACTCGGTATCCATGCGCGTCCCGCAGCGCAGATCGCGCAGGCATGCAGCAACCTGCGGGCAGCGGTAACGCTCGAGGCCGACAATGAGACTGCCCAGGGCAACAACGTGCTGGAGATCCTGAATCTCCATGTCGCGAAGGGCGCAACGGTCAATGTTACGGTGGACGGCCCCGACGAGGAAGAGGCTGCAAAGCAGATCCAGGCAGTCTTTGAGGCGATGGGTCCGAAGGATAAGAAGATTCCTGTACTCAAGGTTGCCTTCTTCGGCACGAAAGACTATGACCGCCTCTATTTCAGCGAGCTCGCGAAGGATCGTGGCGAGGGTACGTACAACGTTGAGCTCAAATATTTCGCGAGCCGCTTGACGGATGAGACGGCACATCTCGCCAACGGCTATGACGCCGTCTGCATCTTCGTCAACGACGAGGCACCGCGCTCTGTCATCGAGCAGCTGCACGATGGCGGCGTCCGCCTGATTCTCCTGCGCTGCGCCGGCTTCAACAATGTCGACAAGAAGGCCGCTGCCGAGTACGGCATCACGGTCCTGCGCGTACCGGCTTACTCCCCGTACGCAGTGGCAGAGCATGCGATGGCGACGCTGCAGGCCGCGAACCGCCGCCTGCACAAGGCGTACAACAAGGTGCGCGACAACAACTTCGACCTCACGGGTCTGCTCGGCGTCGATCTCCACAACAAGGTCGCTGGCATTCTCGGCACGGGCCGCATCGGCCAGTGCATGGCGCGCATCTGCAAGGGCTATGGCATGACGGTCATCGGCTGGGATGCGTTCCCGAACAAGAAGCTCGAAGAGGAGGGCCTGCTCACCTATGCCTCGAAGGAGGAAGTCCTGAAGCGCTCCGACCTCATCTCCATTCACGCACCGCTCATCATGGGCGAAGGCGGCACGTATCATCTCATCGATGAGAAGGCCATCTCCCTCATGAAAGACGATGTCATGCTCACGAATGCTGCGCGCGGCGGCCTCATCGATACGGAAGCGCTCATCGCCGCACTCAAGAAGGGCAAGTTCCATGCAGTCGCGCTCGACGTCTACGAGGGCGAGGATGACAATGTCTACACGGATCACAGCTTTGACGCCCCGACGGAGGATGTCACGGGCCGTCTGCTCATGTTCCCGCAGGTCATCCTCACGAGCCATCAGGCATTCTTCACGCGCGAGGCACTGCAGGCCATCGCGACGGTGACGATGGAGAATGCCCGCAATTTCAACGAGGGCTGCCCGCTTGGCGCCGCTGAGGTGAAATAAGCACAATTACGGATCCGGATCTCTGGATTTTACCCCATTATAGAATGCATAAAGGCCTCGAAACTCTATGAGATAAGAGAGTTTCGAGGCCTTCTTGTTGTGCGTTGATTAGCACTGGACCGCTGCATCCGTAACGGGACAGGCGGTAGCAGCGTCTATGATGAACGGGGCGTTATTGCCTTTTGATGCCTTTGCTTTTCCTTTTTTATTATATTGTATCGACCGAGAAGGCAGCAAGTAAAAGGCAGATGTATTCCCATCAGTGTGTGGTCAATTTGCGGAACGCTTCTTCCGTCATGCCGGCTCGCTTGGCGGCTTCCTTCATCGTGATGACGCCATCATGAACGAGTTCCATCAGCGTCATCCAGCGGCCCTTTGCCGTGCCTTTTGCTTCCCCCTCCGCAAGTCCTTCGGCAAGCCCTTCGGCGCGACCTTTCTCACGGCCTTTTTCTTCACGGCGGCGCAATTCCATGTAAAACGTCATGTATTCCACCTTCATTTCTTTGTTTTCCTTTGCCGTTTCCACAGCTTCAGCAATGCTTTCTGCAAATTTTCCCTGCGGGGCTTTGCCCTCGATGTAATCGAGGAACGCGGCCAGGTCGTGGTTGATGCCTTTTCTTTTCCTTTTTATTATACTGTATCGACCGAGAAGGCAGCAAGTAAAAGGCAGATAGCGGATGTGTCATGTCCGCTGAGCAGGATTTTCCCTTGAGAATAACGAATTACATCACAGTGGACAGAAGAAACCGGGATTTTTTTATGCAATAAATCCCAATCCATAAAACAAGGAACGGAGCGTATTACAGCATGATAACTGGCGAATTGAAAAGCAAGATTGATAGCCTTTGGGAGATTTTTTGGACGGGCGGATTGACGAACCCACTCGATGTCATTGAGCAGATGACATATTTGATGTTCATTCACGATCTGGATGAAGCAGACAATACACACGCCAAAGAAACAGCTATGCTGGAGCTTCCTTATCAGAGTATTTTTGCAGGAGAGGTAAAAATCGGTGACCGCATGGTCGCAGGGCAGCAGCTGAAATGGAGTACGTTCCATGATTTTCCGTCTGCCAGGATGTACAGTACGGTACAGGAATTTGTATTCCCGTTCATCAAGACGCTTCATGGCGACAGTCAAAGTGCGTATTCCACCTATATGGCAGATGCCATCTTTAAGATTCCGACACCGCTGATGCTTGAGAAAATCGTATCGGCGATGGACGATATTTACATGCAGATGGCTCAGCTGCAAAGCGCGGATGTACGTGGTGATATCTATGAGTATCTGCTCTCCAAGCTCTCGACAGCTGGTGTCAATGGGCAGTTCCGCACACCACGCCATATCATCCGCATGATTGTTGACCTCATGGAGCCAAGGGCAGATGATATCATTTGCGATCCGGCTTGTGGCACTTCGGGCTTCCTGGTAGCAGCCAGTGATTACTTGAAGGAACATCACAAGGAAGAAGTTTTCTTCAACAAGAAGAATCGGGAACATTATATGAATCGCATGTTCCATGGGTTTGACATGGATCGCACGATGCTGCGCATTGGTGCCATGAATATGATGACGCATGGCGTGGAGAATCCCATTATTGAATATCGTGACAGCTTGTCTGACCAGAATCCAGATACGGATAAATATTCATTGATCCTTGCAAACCCACCATTCAAGGGTAGCCTCGATTATGACATCGTCTCGGCAGATCTCCTGAAAGTCTGCAAGACAAAAAAGACGGAGCTGCTGTTCCTAGCTTTATTCCTGCGCATGTTGCGCGTGGGAGGTCGTTGTGCCTGCATCGTTCCGGACGGAGTCCTCTTTGGGTCATCCAAAGCCCATAAAGCCTTGCGCAAAGCATTGATTGAAGAAAATCGCCTGGAAGCAGTCATTTCGATGCCATCGGGTGTATTCAAGCCATATGCCGGTGTGTCGACGGGAATCCTGATCTTCACGAAGACCGGGCATGGCGGCACAGATCGAGTCTGGTTCTATGACATGAAAGCCGATGGTTTCAGCCTTGATGACAAGCGCAGCAAAGTTGACGAGAATGATATCCCCGATATCGTTTCTCGCTTTCATAATCTAGAAGGGGAGAAGGGCCGGGAACGGACGGAACAGTCCTTCTTTGTACCCAAAGAAGAGATTGCTGACAATGACTATGACCTCAGCATCAACAAATATAAGAAGATTGAGTATGTGCCGGTCGAATATCCACCCACTGAGGAAATCCTGGCGAACCTGCGTAATCTTGAGACGCAGATCCAGCAGGAGATGGACGAGTTGGCAGAACTGTTGAAGAAGTAACTTCAGATTTGTAGGTGGATGATGAAAGAATATACTTTAGAAGATATAGCTCCAATTAAACAAGGAGAATGTCCTAAAAATGATCATATATGGTTATTGAATTTAGATATGATTGAAAGTGATACTGGAGATATCGTAGGCTACGAGTATGTTGATTTTGATAAGATTGGTAATTCTACAGTTTCATTTGATACTACAAATGTCTTATATAGTAAACTTAGGCCGTACTTAAATAAGGTAGTTATACCAAATAGACCAGGATATGCAACTTCGGAAATAGTAGTATTGAAACCTAATCCTGAGATTATTACAAGAGAATATTTAGCATATTTCCTTCGCTCTAGTCATTTCGTAAAATATATTAATTCGAAAACTACCGGTGCAAAGATGCCAAGAGCAAACATCAAAGTTCTAAAACAAGCCAAAGTTCTATGTCCGAATCTTGATACGCAGAATCAAATAGTAAAGATATTACAGAAATGTACAAAAATCATAAACGCCAGAAAAAAGGAGTTGATGATTTTAGATGAGTTGGTGAAAGCCCGATTTGTAGAGATGTTCGGTGACCCTGCTATTCCTAATGAGAACTATCCAATTACCAAGTTAGAAGATGTCGCCGATGTCAAATCTAGTCATCGAATATTTACATCTGAATTTGTTGAGGATGGAGTTCCCTTTTATAGAGGAAAGGAAATAGCTGAATTAGCAAGAGGAGAAGTACCTCAAGATGTATATCATATTTCTCTTGAAAAGTATAAAGAAATTTCAAATAATGATTCAAAACCCTTGATCGGAGATTTGCTTATGCCATCGATTTGTGATAAAGGACAGGTATGGATGGTTAACACAGAAAATCCATTCTACTATAAAGATGGTAGAGTTCTTTGTATTTCTCCTGATAGGGATAAAATAAATCCTCAGTATTTCCAATATTATATTAAGATGCGAACCATTAGTGAATATCCAAAGCTAGGCTCTGGCTCAACTTTTGCAGAATTCAAGATATTTCAGTTAAAAAAATTACTGATTAACTTGCCGCCTTTCGATAGACAAGTGCAATTTGCCAGAATTGTTACTAGTGTAAACAAATCAAAATTTACCATAGACAGTTGTATTATAATAATAAGGAAAGCCTTACAATCAGGATATCATTATGTTTGGGGGATTTGCCATGACCAATTTTGACTTCTTGCAGAAAGAACCCAAATTTCATAGTTTTGCCGATGTTGCTGTAGCTGCGGAGAAAATCCTGCCGATTGACGTTGCAGCTTCGGTACTCAATTGCCGACGGGCGATGGAGTTCGCCATCAAATGGATGTATTCTGTCGATACGTCGCTTGTCAGGCCGTGGGATGATAAACTGATCAGTCTTATGAGTACCGATGAATTCCGGGATGCCGTCGATGACGACCTGCTCACGCGCATGCATTTCATTCGCAAAATCGGCAACCTCGCTGCACATGACAGCCGCAAGATTTCCAAGGATCAGGCTATGCTCTGCCTGGAAAATCTCTATATTTTTATGGATTTTCTCGCTTATTGCTATGCGGATACATATACGGAAGGTTCCTTTGACTCTCAGCTGGTGGAGGCGCAGTCTGTGCCGGTGCTGATGACCCCCGTTCCTTCTGAGACGGAAGTCAAGCTTGATGCCCTCATGAAAGAGAACGCCGCGCTGCGTGAGCAGTTGACGAATCGCCGTGAGCAGCAGCAGAAAACATATGTGCCGAAGCCGCTCGATATCTCGGAGTATAAGACGCGCAAGCTTTATATTGATGCGATGCTCGCTGATGCCGGCTGGACGGAGAATCAGGACTGGCTCAATGAATATGAGATCCCAGGCATGCCGAACAAGTCGGAACTCGGCTATGCTGATTATGCCCTGATCGGTGATGATGGCAAAATCCTAGCGGTCATTGAGGCAAAACGCACGTGTGCCGATGTGGCACGGGGGCGGCAGCAAGGCAAGCTTTACGTCGATCTCATCGAGCAGCGACAGGGCAGACGGCCGATCCTGTTCTTGACGAATGGCTTTGAAACGCACATCATTGATAATCAATATCCGGAGCGCAGGGTAGCGTCGTTTTATTCAAAACGCGATCTTGAGAAGCTTTTCAACCTGCAGAACATGCGCACACATCTGAACCACATTACCGTTGATGCCAATATTGCAGGCCGCTACTACCAAAAGGCGGCTATCCAGGCCGTCTGTGACAGTTTTGGTGCGAAGAATCGCCGGAAGGCCCTGCTGGTCATGGCAACGGGCTCTGGCAAGACGCGTACGGTCATTGCACTCTGCAAAGTGCTGTTGGAGCAAGGCTGGGTCAAGAATATCCTGTTCCTGGCGGATCGCAATTCGCTGGTCACGCAAGCCAAGCGGAGTTTTGTCAATCTGTTGCCAGATCTCTCGGTGACGAATCTCTGTGAGGAGAAGGATAACCTTCATGCGCACTGCGTGTTTTCCACCTATCAGACGATGATGAATTGCATCGATTCAGCACAGGATGAACAGGGGAAGCTCTTCACCTGCGGTCATTTTGATTTGCTGATCTGCGATGAGGCGCATCGTTCGATCTACAATAAGTACCGTGATATCTTTGCTTACTTTGATACGCTCCTGATTGGGTTGACGGCTACCCCGAAGGACGATATTGACAAGAATACGTATGAAATCTTTGAATTGGAGAATGGCGTTCCTACGTATGGCTATGATCTGGCACAGGCCGTCAAAGATGATTTCCTCGTGGATTTCTTATCGGTGGAGACTTCGCTGAAATTCCTGCAGGAAGGCATTGTCTACGATGACTTATCGGATGAGGATAAAGAGGCGTATGAGAATACCTTTACGGATGAAGAGGGGAAGTTGCCGCAAAGCATCAATGCCTCCGCCTTGAATCAATGGATTTTCAATGAGGATACCATCCGGAAGGTTCTCGATATCCTGATGACGCGCGGCTTGCATGTCGAGTATGGCAGCAAGATTGGGAAGACGATCATCTTTGCCAAGAATCATGCCCATGCAGAGAAGATCCTCGAAGTGTTCCATAAGGAATATCCACATCTCAAAGATTATGCAATGGTCATCGATAATTACATGACATATGCGCAGAGTGCCATCGATGAATTCTCGAATCCGAAGAAATTGCCACAGATTGCCATTTCGGTCGATATGCTCGATACGGGCATTGATGTGCCGGAGATCTTGAATCTGGTGTTTTTCAAGAAGGTCATGAGCAAGGCAAAATTCTGGCAGATGATTGGTCGTGGCACACGCCTCTGCCCGGGCTTGCTGGATGGAGAAGATAAATCCCTCTTTTATATCTTTGATTTCTGTGGGAATTTTGACTTCTTCCGCATGCGGAAGGGTCAGGAAGTGGGAACACAGCTGGCAATCCAGGGCGCACTTTTCTGCTTGAAGTTTGAGTTGGCATATAAATTGCAAGAGTTATCGTATCAGACAAAGGAGCTGCAAGCATTCCGTCAGAACCTTATCGAGCAGATGGCGGCGAAGGTCCGGGGACTCAATCGGGAAAATTTTGCCGTTCGTCAGCATTTGCGCTATGTGGATCTGTATGCAAATAAGGAGAATTACCAGCTGCTGACGTATGAAGATACACTGACCGTGAAGGAGGAGCTTGCGCCTTTGCTGGAACCAGAACAGGATGAGGCGAGTGCCCTGCGTTTTGATGCCTTGCTGTATGGCATTGAACTGGCGGAGCTGGCCGGCAATACATACCGTCGCGCACGCCAGGACCTCAAGAAAAAAGTGGCAGCTCTTGCAACGGTGGCCAATATCCCGGATATCCAGAGGGAAGGCGAACTCATCAACAAGATCCTCCATACGGGATACTTGGACGAAGCCAAGGTGCATGATCTGGAACACATCCGCCAGTCGCTGCGCAGTCTCATGAAGTATGTTCCCCGCCGACAGATTCGTTACGATACGGATTTTTCGGATGAGATTCTCAATATCAAGGAAAATCCATCTGAACTGGAAAATGATGACTTGAAGAATTACAAGGCGAAAGCGGAATATTATGTGCGGGAACATCAGGAGAACGGTGCTATCGCGAAGCTCAAAGAGAATATCCCGCTCACACCGAAAGATATCGAGGAGCTGGAACAGATCCTCTGGAGTGAGGTGGGCACGAAGACGGATTATCAGGCGGAGTATGGGGAAAAGCCTTTGGGCGAATTCGTACGTGAGATCACAGGACTTGATATGAATGCCGCCAAAGAGGCATTTGCGGGCTATCTCGACAATAACCGGCTGGACAGCCGTCAGATTTATTTCGTGAACCAGATCATCGAGTACATTGTACAGAATGGTGTCATGAAGGATCTTTCCGTGCTGCAGGAATCGCCATTTACGGATAAAGGCAGCATCGTCGAATTGTTTTCCGACCTTTCGCTATGGAAAGGGATTCGCGAAACAATCCATCGCATCAACGCCAATGCACAGGTCGCATAGGGTGAGGCACGGCGGATTTTATGCAGTTCCTGCAGTTCCAGGGAGATTCGTGTCATCCCTTCGCGCCGCACGAGTCTGGCTGCTTGCTGTTCACTGGGCGAGGGTCTTGATGATGCGGATCAGTTCGTGGACTTCGTCGGCCGTCGTGGCCCAGCTCGTCGCCAGACGGATGACGGTGTGTCCTGGGTCGTATGCTTCCCAGAAGCTATAAGCGACTTTTTCTGCGAGCTGTTCAAGCTGGTCATGGGGCAGGATGACGAAGATCTGGTTGGTCGGAGCGTTGAAAGCCAGGCGATAGCCGTACGCCTGCAGGGCGTGGCGAATCGCATCGGCTTCGCTGATGGCGTCCGTGCCATAGCCCGGCAGGGGCGTGCGGTTCGGAGACAAATGGCAAATTTACACAAGAATCATGAGAGCTTATCATACGACATACGGTATGATCAGCGCGAAGTGATAAGCAAATACAACAAAAATCGAACAATGGCTCATAGGGAGGGATTGCTATGAAGAAGGTGCGGATCACGGTAATGCGCAAGGCTTGCTATAAAGACCTCATGGCAAGATACGAGAATCCTATCGAGGATGCCTGCACGGTGGAGCAGGGGCAGGTATTCATCGCGAACGGCTGGCGGCGGCCGGAGAATCTTTGCGAGAGTGCCTGGGAGACGATGTCGCCGTTTGTCATGGGACTCGCGCATGGGGCGTCGGATTTCTATGAGGGCTGGATGAAGGATCCGCACGCGGCGATGATCTCCTGCAATGATGGCTTTCGCCCGGTGAGCTTCCTGCTCGAAGCCCTGGAGGAGGATGCGGAATGAGGAAGAAACATGAAAGGAACTGAAACGGCAATGAGATGGCCAGACGGGAAACGGCGTTGCATTTGGGCGAATCCCCGCAATGCGCGCTATATCCGCTATCACGATGAGGAATGGGGCAGGCCCGTATATGACGACGGCAAGCTTTTCGAGCTGCTGCTCTTGGAATGCTTCCAGGCGGGGCTCTCCTGGGAGTGCATCCTCAACAAGCGCGAGGGCTTCCGGTGGGCCTTTGCCGCCTTTGACCTGGCAGCTGTCTGTGCGTTCACTGCAGCCGATGTCGAACGCCTGATGCAGGATGCTTCGATCATCCGCCACCGGCGCAAGCTTGAGGCGGCCATCAAGAATGCGCGCGTCTTCCGCGCAATCCAGCAGGAATTCGGCAGCTTTGCCCGCTATCTCTGGCAGTGGACGGAGGGGCAGGTCGTGCAAGAATATGGCCGGACCACGTCGCCGATATCGGATGCCCTGGCCAGGGATCTGAAGCAGCGCGGCATGAAATTCGTCGGTTCTACGACGATCTATTCGTATCTGCAGGCTGTCGGCGTCATTGACGCGCATGAACCCGGCTGTTTTTTATCCGCCGGGAGCGCGGCGCAGACAGGAAAATAAAAACAATGGGCGCATCCTCTCGGCAAACAGCCTGGCAGGATACGCCCATTGCGCGTTTTCGTGGCGATGATTGCCGATCAGTCCAGATAACCGATCTCGATCTCGTCCACTTTATTGTTTTCTATCTCGAATACGATGCCGAGGTCACGATTGGCGTCGCAGTAGTAGATGTACTTGTCGCCGTGGATCTTATCCGGCTCTCCATAAGCGGCTTTGACCGCTTCCAGCGTGGAGCCGACTTCGATGCCGTCAGCCGTCTTGATGCCATTGTGCCGGGAAACTTCGATATGGCGTGCGAGACCGTCCACGAACGTCACTTCAAAGGAATCCCCGTATTCGTATTTCGTGACCACACCGTTAAAGAATTCATGATGATGTTTCGTCTCGATCTCAGTCGGCGTACCATACACTTGCTGGACATAGTCGGACGAAGCCCCGTACTCGATGCCGCCCGCGACGAGTGCAGCGGGTGCGACCGAAGCGGCACAGATCGCTGTCCCCGTCGTCAAGATGGCCCCTGCGGCCAGTGATGCAAATACTTTCTTCAAAACAATCATCTCCTTTAATTTCTTCTTTTTCTTGATAAATCTTTTTTTCATTATAAATGTTCTATCTGAAAAATTCATGCATGCTTTCCCCACTGGGGAAGGTATCCGCGCAGCTGACGGATGAGGTTGCTTTCCAGCCCCTGTGCCACGCCCCCCTTTCGCCGAGGAATGGCAGCCAGCTCCGCCGATATATTCAGTATATCATGGAGCTGGCCTTTTCTGTGGATTCTTTCTGCCAATCATAACTGGTGGCCAGGGATTCCTGGTGGTATAATAAATATGATGAATCAAGGAAGAGGTGATTGCATGGAATACTGGGATATTTATGACAGCGAGAAGCGGATCACGGGGCGCAGGATGCAGCGCAACGACTGGCATATGAAGCCGGGCGACTACCATCTGACGGTGCTGGCCCTGATCCGCGATGCCGACGGGCGCATCCTCATCACGCAGCGCAAGGCTGACAAGGAATGGGCGCCCTTGAAGTGGGAAATCCCTGGTGGTGGCGTCCGCGCCGGGGAAACATCCGAAGAGGCCGTACTCCGGGAAGTAGAGGAGGAAACGGGGCTTTCTTTCACGATGCAAAAGGGTCGCTGCATCCATACCTATCGCAGCGACAGCCCAGCAGAACAGAACAATTATTTCGTCGATATCTATGAATTCCGCGGCGATTTCACGCCAGCTGAGGTCAAGATCCAGGCTGATGAGGTCGAGAGCTTCCGCTTGGCCACTCCCGCGGAGATCCGCAAGCTTGGCGCACACGACGATTTCCTTCATTATCACAGAATCGAGGCGTTCTTAACCATGGACATCAAGAAAATCACGATTGCAGGTGCTGGTACCATGGGGTATTCCATGGCGGATATCTTTGCCCGGAACGGGTACGACGTGATCTTGTGGAATCATCGTCAGCCCACGCTCGACCGGGCGCGCACCAAGATCTCGCCGGCAGCAGCGGACAAGATCACGTATACCACGGGGAACGAAGCCTTCAAAGGACGTGACCTCATCATCGAATGCATCGTCGAGGATCTGCCGTCCAAGCTGGCCTTTTACCGCGAGATAAGCCCGCTCGTCGATGCCGACACGATCCTGGCCACGAATACCTCGGGCCTCTCCATCAACAAGCTCGCCGCCGCCGTCACGGGACCCGAGCGTTTCCTCGGCATGCACTGGTTCAACCCGCCGACGCTGATCCCCTTGATCGAGATCATCAAGAACGACAAGACGCGTCCCGACGTCGCGAGGACCATTTACGACCTGTCCCTTGCCATCCACAAGCAGCCGGCACTCGTCGAGAAAGATGTGCCGGGCTTTGCGGCTAACAGGATCCAGCTGGCCGTACTCCGGGAGACGCTGGCCCTGGTCCGCGACGGCGTGGTCAGCGTGGAGGCGGCAGATGCCGTGATGAAGTACGGCCTGGGCTTCCGCTGGGCCTGCCTCGGCCCGCTGGAGACGATCGACTTCGGCGGCCTCGACGTGTTCTATCATATCAGCGAGTACCTCGTGCCTGACCTTGAGGATTCCCATGAGGTGCCGCAGCTTTTGCGTGAGAAGTTCGAAGCCGGAGACTACGGCGTCAAGACGGGCAAGGGCTTCTACGATTACAGCGGCGACAAGGCCAGGGAGGCGACGGCCGCCCGCGACAAGAAGCTCCAGGCCGTCTACGATGCCCTTTACGGAGAGAAGGAATGACTGCGCCTGCACCGGAGCAGTGCCAAGGATGTCGTGGCGACTGTCTCAAGACGGTGGACTTCCTCGCGGGTATGCCGCCCGACAAGATGAAGGAGCTTTTGCGCCGCTCGGTGCAGCTGACCCTGCCGAAAGGGGCTTACCTGTTCCATGCCGGGGATCCCTGCGATGCCATCTACCTCGTGCATAAAGGCCGGGTGAAACTCTGCGTCTACGACCAGGACGGGCAGGAACGCATTGCCGGCGTCTTCGTGGAACGCGATGTCATGTGGGAGGGCGTGCTTGTGCCAGACAGCCGGTATTCGACTTCGGCCATCTGCATGACGGCGGTGGAGTGCTGCCGCCTCGCGCGCAAGGATTTCGAGAAGGTCATCGAGGAGCCGGCGGTCGCGCTGCGCATCATCGGGATGCTGAGCAAGAAACTCCACGATGCCAACCGGCGCAACCTCTTGAAGAGCATCGCCGACCCCAAGGAACGCGTGGCGGGTCTCTTGCTTTACAGGTACCGGCGGCAGACGGGCGATACGATCACCATGCGCCTCGATGAAATGGCCGGGAGCCTGGCCCTGCGGCCCGAGACCATCAGCCGGAAACTCAAGGAACTCGAACGCGAGGGCTATGTGAAGAAGACGGCCAGGAGCAGCATCCAGATCCTCGACCCCGACCGGCTCATGGAACTCGTGAATTACTGAGCCTCGCTGCCCGATATGGCCCTGCTTTCCCGTCTCCCGGTGTCTTTGCTTCCAATCCATGATTCCAATCAAGGAAGTTTTCAGCAAAAACAGATACAATGACCCTGTCAAGAACGATGCGAACGTACGATTCTATGATGTTACGATCCTGCGCTTCTTGCCAGGGTCTTTTCTTTTCTTGTTTTTGTTTCTTTTGTTCAGGAGGTATGCATGATGCAAGGACGCATCCATTCCATCGAAACCTTCGGCTCCGTGGACGGGCCGGGCACCCGCTTCCTCATTTTCCTGCAGGGCTGTGCGCTGCGCTGCCTTTACTGCCACAACGTCGACACCTGGAACGGCCAGGGCGGAACGCTGCGGACGGCGGACGAACTCCTCGACCAGGCCGAACGGTACCGGCCGTACTGGGGCGAGGAGGGCGGCATTACCGTGAGCGGCGGCGAACCCCTGCTGCAGATCGATTTCCTGCTGGAGCTTTTCAAGAAGGCCAAGCAGCGCGGCATCCACACTTGCATCGATACGGCCGGACAGCCCTTCACGCGGCAGGAGCCGTTTTTCAGCAAGTTCCGGGAACTCATGCAGGTGACGGATCTCCTGCTCGTCGATGTGAAGCATATCGATCCTGAGGCGCACGAGAAGCTCACGGGCAAGCCCAATGCGAACATCCTCGACATGTTCCGCTATCTGTCGGAGATAGGGAAGCCCATCTGGGTCCGCCAGGTCCTCGTGCCGGGCTATACGGATGATCCCGAAGCCCTGAAGCGCACGCGGGCATTCCTCGACATGCTGACGAACGTCGAACGTGTGGAGGTGCTGCCGTATCACAGCATGGGCCTCTACAAATGGGAGGAGCTCGGCATCCCCAATCAGCTCCGGGACGTGCAGCCGCCGGCGGAAGAAGCCGTGCAGCGGGCGCGGGAAATCCTTGGCGCAGTCTAAAGACCCGGATAGAATACGAAAAAACCGGATACCTTGATTCCAGTCAAGGTATGAAAAAAAGAAAAACAGTATCATAAAGCTATCGATTGTAAAACATCAGTACGTGCGAAAGCACACAGAAGGATATAGAAGCACATAGAAGGAGGCACTGCGATGAACGGCATGGATCGGGATGTTGCATGGAGAGGGTTCAAGGGTGTAAAATGGACAGATGATGTCAATGTACGAGACTTCATCCAGAATAACTACACGCCGTATGACGGCGATGAGAGTTTCCTGGCTGGCCCTACGGCAGCCACGGACAAGCTCTGGGGAAGAGTCCAGGAGCTGCAGAAAGAAGAACGGGAAAAGGGCGGCGTCCTCGACTGTGAGACGGAAGTCGTCTCGAGTCTCACGGCGTATGGCCCGGGCTACATCGACGAAACGCTGAAAGACCTCGAGCAGGTCGTTGGCCTGCAGACGGACAAGCCCTTGAAGCGCGCTTTCATGCCATTCGGCGGCATCAAGATGGCGGAGGAAGCTGCCGAGACGTACGGCTACAAGGTCAACCCCAAATTCCACAAGATTTTCACGGAGTATCACAAGACGCATAACCAGGCCGTTTTCGATGCCTATACGCCGGAGATGCGCAAGGCACGCCACAGCCACATCGTCACGGGCCTGCCGGATACGTATGGCCGCGGCCGCATCGTCGGCGATTACCGCCGCGTGGCACTCTACGGCATCGATTTCCTCATCGCGAAGAAGAGTGAGGATCTTGCGAACTGCGGCTGCGGCGTCATGACGGACGACATCATCCGCCAGCGCGAAGAACTCGCCGAGCAGATCCGCGCGCTGAAGCAGATGAAGGAGATGGCCAAGGCCTATGGCTATGACATCTCAAATCCGGCCAAGAACGCCAAGGAAGCCGTCCAGTGGCTGTACTTCGGCTACCTGGCGGCCATCAAGACGCAAAACGGCGCAGCCATGAGCGTCGGCCGCATCTCCACGTTCCTCGATATCTACATCAGCCGCGATCTTGCCGAAGGCACGCTGACGGAGGAGCAGGCACAGGAACTCATCGACCACCTGACGCTGAAATTCCGCATGGTGAAGTTCGCGCGCATCCCGTCGTACAACCAGCTGTTCTCCGGCGACCCGGTCTGGGCGACGCTCGAGATGGCCGGCATCGGCATGGACGGCCGCCACATGGTCACGCGCAATGATTATCGTTTTCTCCATACGCTCGAGAACATGGGCCCCTCCCCGGAGCCGAACCTGACTGTACTCTATTCTTCCGCACTGCCCGCGAACTTCAAGAAGTACGCCGCCCGCATCTCCATCACGACGTCTTCCATCCAGTACGAGAACGACGATGTCATGAAGCCGGTCTGGGGCGATGACTACAGCATCTGCTGCTGCGTTTCCGCGACGCAGACGGGCAAGGAGATGCAGTTTTTCGGCGCGCGCGCCAACCTCGCGAAATGCCTGCTCTACGCCATCAACGGCGGCAAGGACGAGAAGTTCCTGACGAAAGACGGCAAGCACATGCAGGTGGGCCCTGAGTACGTACCCATCACTTCCGAAGTCCTCGACTACGATGAGGTCCTGCACCGTTTCGACCAGATGATGGACTGGCTGGCCGGGCTCTATGTGAACATCCTGAATCTCATCCAGTACATGCACGATAAATACTACTACGAAGCTGCGGAGATGGCTCTCATCGACACCGATGTGCGCCGCACGTTTGCGACGGGCATCGCCGGCTTCTCGCATGTCGTCGACTCCCTCTGCGCCATCAAGTACGCCAAGGTCTCGACAATCCGCGACGAATCGGGTCTCGTCATCGACTACAAGGTGGAGGGCGATTTCCCGAAATACGGCAACGACGATCCGCGTGCCGACGAGATGGCCGTCTGGCTGCTCAAGACCTTCATGACAAAGCTGCGCAAGCATCATACGTACCGGGATTCTGAAGCCACGACCTCCATCCTGACCATCACGTCGAACGTTGTGTACGGCAGTGCCACGGGTGCCCTGCCCGATGGCCGTAAAGCCTATACGCCGTTCGCGCCGGGTGCCAACCCGTCCTACGGTGCCGAGCAGAACGGCCTCCTGGCTTCTCTGAACTCCGTCGCGAAACTGCCGTACGAATACGCACTCGACGGCATCTCGAACACCCAGACCATCGCACCAGAGACCCTCGGCCATACCGAAGACGACCGCGTCGCGACGCTTATGCGCGTCATGGACGGCTACTTCAACCAGGGGGCGCATCACCTGAACGTCAACGTCTTCGGCGTCGATAAGCTCATCGACTGCATGGAACACCCGGAAAAACCGGAATACGCGAACTTCACCATCCGCGTCTCCGGCTACGCCGTGAAATTCATCGACCTGACGCGCCAGCAGCAGCTCGACGTCATCGCCCGCCGCGCGCATCAGAAAATGTAAAACGGAAGCTGTGACGCTGCGATAAGACAGCAGCGATACCAGAAACGAACGCCCCTCATGACGGCTCCTGCCGCCGTGAGGGACGTTTTCCTCCAGCAGCCAGGAGTGTGCCGGAAAAAGGAAGGGCAGGGGACTGCCACATAAAGAATGCAGAAAAGACAGAGTAGGAGCGATGCTTGATGTTTACCGTACAGGATGCGTTACAGATGGATCCTTTGAAAGATGCTGAACTGCTGGCAGGCCGTTCCGGCCTTGACCAGGAAATCGGGTGTGTCGATATATCGGAAACGCCGGATTCCAATGAATGGCTTCGTCCCAAAGAATTCCTCATTACGACTGGATATTCCATCCGTGGGGATTTATCCAGGCAGCTGGCACTGGTGCAATCATTGGCCAAGGTGGGAGGCGCTGCGCTGGCCATAAAATTCGGCCGGTTCATTGGCGACATCCCTCATGAGATGGTCGAGCTGGCCAATCAGCTGAATCTGCCGCTTCTTTCGCTGCCCAATAACATCCCCTTCATTGACATCACGTATCCCATCATGCAGCGCATCGTCAACGAACAGGCGCAGGATCTGGAATATTCCGAGGCTGTTTATGAGACCTTGACGAAGATTGCGTTGGAGACCAACAGTGCGGAAGAGATTTCCCAGGCAATCGAGAAATTGATCCACAAGAAAGCACGCATCTATCCCTATGTCCTGACGCAACAGGCAATCCAACAGTTGGTGGGGTGGCAGCTGTTCCCCATCCAGGTGAAAAATGTTACCTATGGTTATCTGGCCATCCAATCGCAGGGAGCCTTATCGAAACGAGAAATCGTGGCGGTGCGCCATGCCAGTGTGATCGTAGCCCTGCAGCTCATGAGCTATCGGCTGGCCGCAGAATCTGGCTGGAATGAACGCAGAGATCTGCTGGATGATTTGATCAGCGGACGATTCGCCAATTATGATCTGGTACAGCTGCGGGCCCAGGAATTCGGGTTCTCCTTGGAAGGGGAAAAGGAACTGGCCATCTTCAACGTAGACAACTTTGCTTCGTATCTTTTGCAGAAACAGGTATCGGAGCGGCAGGCCGTGACGCTGCGGCGCGACCTGTTTCGCTGCATCCAGCGGTTGATCCTGCAGACGCAGGCCGGGAACCGCAATTTCCTGACCGCACAACAGAATGACAAGATCATTTTATTATGTTCGGCTCACGCGATTGACTGGAAGAAAATCATACCGGAAATCCGGGAACAAATCCTTCATCTGGAGCCAGCCCTGACGGTCACGATTGGTCTCAGCGAGGCCATTCATGAGATAGAAGAAATCCCGCAAGCATACAAAACGGCAAATCATTTGATCTATCTGAGCCGGAGACTGTATGGTCCTGGCCATACGCTATCGGAAAAAGATGCCGAGTTGTATCTCATCCTGGAACAAATTGATCATAAAGCGATATTTGAGGATACGTTTCGCGGCATCTTCCAATCCAGGCATGCCGAGGCGTATTTACTGACCTTGCAGACCTATCTGGAATGCCAGGGGAACCGCTCGCAAACGGCTGCAACTTTATTCATTCACCGGAATACGTTACGCTATCGGCTGCAACAGATCCAAAAATTGCTGGGACGAGATCTCGATGACCCGGAGACGCGCGTATTCTTGTGGCTGCTCCTGAAAGGGAGGAAGCTGCATTATTCTTGATTTTTGTTCAACCTGCACAAAAACCATATGTTTTTTTATTTAAGTTATCCCTATAATGACTGGCATTTATACGGTAAAATGTACACAGTGAATGTTCACAATGTACATTTTACCGTATTTTTATGACGTTTATGCCAGGGAGGGAAATGAGATGCTAGGTATCATACGAGTCCTGACGCACAACGATCAGGGATTTGTCGATATGCATGGCAATGCCATCACTTCGTTCTATCATATTCCGACCATCAGTCGCTGTATCCCGGAGCAGTATCAGGGTGTCCATGATGAAGCGACCAAAGCCCAAGCAATCCCGAAGATTGTTGCTTTGGCAAAAGAACTGGAAGAGCGTGGCGCAAAAGCCCTGCTGATCAGTTGTGCGGCTGATCCAGGGGTGGCGGAGGCAAGAGCCGCGGTAACAATCCCTGTCTTAGGGGCAGGGACGTGTGTGGCTGCAGTTGCCCGATCGCTTGGGGCTCATGTCGGTGTACTGAATCTGACGGGGACGACGCCGCCGTCGCTGCGGAACGTGCTGGGCGATGCGTTCTTCCAGGAAATTGCACCCCAGGGTATTGAAAACACTACGCAGTTACAGACACCGGCGGGGAAAGCCGCTGCCATTGCTGCCTTGCGGG
>JAQYBD010000106.1 GCA_029338835.1 Selenomonadaceae bacterium
TGGTATATCGAACTCACGAAGGCACGCCTCTACGACAAGGAGAACGAGCGCGCCAAGAATACGGCACTCTATGTCCTCTCGTATGTCCTCGAGCATACGCTGCGCCTGCTGCATCCGTTCATGCCGTTCCTCACGGAGGAAATCTGGCAGAAGGTGCCGCATGATGAGAAATTCAAGAGCATCATGATCGCTGATTGGCCGACGGATAACGGCAAACTGGTCAATGAGGCTGCTGAGGCTCATATGACGGCCATCATGGAGACCATCAAGACGGTCCGCAACCTGCGCGCCGAGGTCGGTGCAGCTCCGGGACACAAGAGCGAGGTCATGCTCCACTTCACGGAGAGCAGCCTGCGTCCGGTCTTCGCGGAGAACGAGGGCTATCTCAAGGCCTTGGCTGCTGCTGAACCGGTCACGCTGCTTGCAGATGATGCCGAGAAGCCGGAGAACGCCATGGCTGGCGTCGTCGGCGGTGTCGAGATCTATCTGCCGCTCAAGGGTCTCATCGATGTTGAGAAGGAGACGGCCCGCCTGCAGAAGGAACTCGACAAGCTCGAGAAAGAGATAGGGCGCCTTTCCGGCAAGCTCAGCAATGAGGGCTTCCTCAAGAAAGCTCCGGAGGCTGTCGTCGCCAAGGAGCGCGAGAAGCTTGCAGGTTATGAGGAGAAGAAACAGGCGGTGGAGGGCCGCATCCAGGACCTCGCCAAGCTTTGAGAAACGGAGCGACGTGATATGAATTATCAGGAAGCCATTTCCTATCTGGAAGGGCTGAAGATTTTTGGCATCCGGCTCGGACTCAGCCGCATTACCAGGCTTTTGGAACTCCTCGGTGAACCGCAGGACCGTTACCGTACCATCCATGTGACGGGGACGAATGGCAAAGGCTCTGTCTCTGCCATGCTTGAAGGAATCCTGCGCCGCAGCGGCATCCATACGGGCTTCTACAGCTCGCCGCATCTCGTTTCGTATACGGAACGCATCCGGGTCGATGGTCAGGCCATCAGTGAGCAGGAGTTTGCGGATGGGATCGCGCTCATCCGCGAAAAGGCGGAGCAGATGGTGGCGGAGGGCGATGAATGCCCGACGCAATTCGAGGTCCTGACGGCACTGGGTTTTTACTATTTTGCCAAGTGCCAGGTCGAATACGCGGTCATTGAGGTAGGACTCGGCGGTACGCTCGATTCGACGAATGTCATTACGCCGGAGGTGTCGGTCATCACGAATGTCACGTTCGAGCATGCCGACAAGCTCGGCGGTACGATAAGCAGCATTGCGGAGAATAAGGCGGGCATCATCAAAGAAGGTGTGCCCGTGGTCACGGCCGCTGCCGATGAACCGCTTGCCATCATCCGCAAGCGCGCAGAGGAGAAGAATGCGGATATCTTTGTGGCTGGTGAGGATTTTGCTTCGCGTTTCCTTTCCTGCGATGGACGCACCCAGACTCTCGAATTCACCTCAGAACTCCTGGGCGTCGTCAAAGAGCCGTATGAACTCCATCTGCTGGGACGTCATCAGGTGGAGAATAGCTCGCTGGCGGTCATGACCAGCATGCTGCTGCACAACATAGATGAACGCATCACCATGACATGCGTGCGCGAGGCCCTGCGGCTGGTGAGCTGGCCGGCTCGTTTTGAACTCATCGAGCTTGCCGGACAGAAGGTCCTCATCGATGGCGCGCACAATCCGGCAGGCATGCGCGTGCTGCGCGACAGCTTGGATGATATTTTCCCAGCCGAGCCGCGTGTCCTGCTGCTTGGCATCCTCAAAGACAAGGACATTGATGCGATGCTCGATATCCTGCTGCGCCCCACGGATACGGTCGTGGTAACCATGCCGCAGTCTGAGCGCGCCGATACGGCGGACGATTTGCTGCGTCGCGTGGCGCCTTATGTCCAGCATGTCGAGGCCTTTGCGGACAATCGCGAGGCTCTGCGGCGTGCGTTGGAACTCGCGAATAAGGAGCGCCTCCTCGTCATTGCCGGGTCTCTGTACCTGGTCGGCGGGGTGCGCCAGATGCTGCTCGCACGAAAGGAATGAGGTCATGGAGGAGAATCAGACATCTGCACACATCCGTCAGAAACGCCGTGCCATCCTGCAGGAACGCCGCCGACGCCGTCTGAGGGTCATTGCCTGGTACGGCCTGCTGGCCGAGGTTTTCCTGCTGCCGCTCTCACCGGGGGCAGCGACATTTGCCCTTCTGGTTGCGAGCCTTGCCACGGGGCTTCGTCTCTGGAAAGATGAGTCGTTCTCTTTCCGTCACCTGCCCTTTGATGTGCCGGCGATACTCTTTGTGGTCATCAGCGCGCTCTCGGTGCTGGCTTCGCCCAATCGGGCCTTCAGTTTCTACAATTATTACAATCTCGTCGGGGTCTATGTACTGACCTATCTCCTGGTCGGGCAGAATGTCCGTCAGGCGCAGCAGATGAAGACCATCTTGCGCGTGGCAGGTGTCTCTGCCGTCCTGGTCATCCTTTATGGATATTATCAGTTCCTGTTCGGCATCGATATCAGCTCGATGAAATGGGTCGATGGCGATGCCTTCCCGGAACTGCGCAAGCGCGTATTCTCGACCTGGGAGAACCCCAATATCCTTGCTGGGTATCTTGATATCGTCATCTGCCTGGCTTTCGGCCTGTTCATGCATGCCGGTACGCGCCGGAAACGCATGATGTTCGGCGCTTTCATGCTGGCGGCTGCGGCCTGCCTGGCCATGACGTATGCGCGTGGTGCCTGCCTGGTGATCGCGGTCATCCTGGCTGGCTACGGGGCGCTGAAGGACCGTCGCGTGCTGCTTGCCTGCCTGATCGTGGGGGCGCTCCTGCTCGCCGTGGATCCCGTCCTCTATGAGCGGCTGACCTCGGTCTTCACGAAAGTGGATACTTCGACGGAGATGCGTCTGGCATTCTGGGAAAGCACGGTGGCGATGATACAGGACCACCCGTTCCTGGGCATCGGCTGGGGCGCGTATTGGCTGGTTTATCCGGAATACGATTTTTACCTGCAGGGGGCAGATGTTCTCATTGTCCATGCCCACAATATCTATCTGAACTACATGGCAGAGATCGGCATCCCGGGAGCAGTGGCGTTTTTCTGGTTCTTTTTCGGCACGATGTTCCTGGCTCTGCACTTGCCTTTTGCCGGAGCGGAGAAAACAGAGGAACAGCGTTTGCTGCGCGGTTTGTCCCTTGGCTTGGGACTGGCTGTCTTGTCGGTGGCACTCAATGGCCTGACCGATGACCTGCTCTTCAATATCCCGTCGTCGATGGTTCTCTGGATGATGGCGGCATTCGTAGGAGCGTTGTCTTTCCTGAGTCAGCCGGATCCAGCCGGCAGCAGCTGCTGTTTCCATTTGCCGCGGGAGACGATGCGTGCCGTGGTTTCCAAGGCGTCCATCCTCTGGCAGCAGAAGGATACCGGGGAAAAATCTATGGCGGAAAAAGAGGAAAATACAGAAAAAACTACGCCCTCTGCCGAAAAAACAGAGGCACCTGTGCCAGAAACTCCGGAAGTCACGGAAAAAACACCGAAAAAACAGCCAGAGCAGGTGGAGGAGACAGAGCATCCGGGCAGCATGACTCTTTCCGCCGATGATATCGCTGAACTCGTCAAGGAAGCAACGGCTCTGCCGAACCATTCTCCTGCGCCGGAGATGACGGCAGGGGAAGAACAGGCGGGGGAGCCTGCCAGAAAAAACGAGGCGGAAGAGGCGTCCGAGGAGGAAGCGACGGAAGAGCCTGCCGCTTCCCCCGGGGAAAATACAGAGACTCCGGTCAAAGCTGCTCCTGCGCAGGTGCAGGACATGGATGACGGAACTGCAGCACCTGCAGATGCAGAGCCTGCAGACAAAGAGGCAAAAGTCGGCGAAGCAGGGAAAAACCTTGATCCGCAGGCTGATGCCGATAATGATAACGATGCAGACCTGCCTTTAAAGCAGCAAGCAAGCCATGATCAAGACAAACAGGAGGCAGATTCGCATGAAGGAACAGACAAGCATATCAAAAGCGACAATTGACCGCTTGCCGTTATATTTCCGTACCCTGCGGCTCGTCCAGGATGAGGGGCGGGATATCATTTCTTCCGAGGAACTCGGGCGACGTCTCGGCATCACCCCGGAGCAGATCCGCAAGGATCTTGCATCCTTCGGCCAGTTTGGCAAAAAGGGAGTCGGCTACTACGTCAACGAACTCAAGCGCAACGTAGGGGAGATCCTGGGACTCAACAACCATTGGAACATCGCCATCGTTGGCCTTGGCCACCTCGGTGCGGCTCTGGCCAACTACCAGAATTTCGTGACACTCGGCTTCAACCTTGTGGCTCTTTTTGATCAGGACCCGAATGTTATCGGCACGATTGTCAACCATGTCAAAGTGGATGACATCAAGCATCTGAAAGCAGTGGTCAAGGAACGCAATATCCAGATCGGCATCATCGCCGTTCCAGCGGCTTTTGCGCAGGGCGTGGCCGACCAGCTGGTCGATGCCGGCGTCAAGGGCATCTGGAATTTTGCTCCCATCAAGATGAAGGTCCCCGATACGATGCATATTGTCAATGAGGATCTGTCCATCGGGCTCAGCAGCCTTTCTTACCACATCACGAGAAAGTGAATATCGTCACGTAGTTATGGACGTGCCATCAATCGGACTGTATTGACGGCACGTCTTTTTCGTGGTATTCTTAGGCATAGGGCATAATTGATACATAACAATACAATAATCTATGATTATAGACTATTGTTATGATAACCTTGCGTTATAATTTTCTCAAACTCGTGTTTGTGGAATGACCAGGGTGCAGAGCGTTGCTGTATCGTATCCATGCTTTTACCGTTTTTTTGAAGGGGAATCCTGATATCGATGGGGGAGGTTTTCCGATGATTGATATTCTCGATCGCGTGCGTAACAAATCGCTCCAGGAGAAGATCGTGACAGCCGAAGAAGCCGCCGCGTTCATCAAACCTGGCATGAATGTTGCGACAAGCGGATTCACGGCTTCTGCTTATCCGAAAGCTGTGCCGGTTGCTCTGGCAGAGCGCATGAAGAAAGAGCCGTTTACGATTAATTTGTGGACAGGTGCATCGACGGGGCCGGAACTTGATGATGTCCTGGCTTCGGTCCATGGCATCAAGAAGCGTTTGCCATATCAGACCGATAAAGTGCTCCGCAGCGAGATCAATGATGGTTCGGTTGATTATCTTGATCTTCATCTTTCTGAATCCGCACAGCTGAGCCGTTGCGGCTACCTCGGCAAGATCGATGTAGCCATCGTTGAGGCTTGCGCAATCACGGAAGAAGGCAACATCATTCCGACGACTTCGCTCGGCAATGCTGCTTCGTATGTGCAGTCGGCAGATACGGTTATCGTAGAAGTCAATGTTTCCCAGCCGCTCGAGCTCGAAGGCATGCATGATGTCTACATCCCGCTGGATCCGCCAAACCGCCTGCCAATCCCGATCGTCAAGGCTGATGACCGTGTCGGCACGCCGTATATCCCGTGTACGCCGGAGAAGATCAAATACATCGTGCCTTGCGATGTCAAGGATCACACGCGTTCGCTGTCGGCCATCGATGAGAATTCCAAGAAGATGTCGGCTTTCACGCTGGATTTCCTGCAGAAGGAGATTGAAGCTGGACGCATGCCGAAGAACCTGCTGCCGCTGCAGTCCGGTGTCGGCAACGTCGCCAATGCTGTCATCGCCGGCTTCGTTGATTCGGATCTCAAGGATCTGACGGTATATACGGAAGTCATCCAGGATGGCATGCTGGATCTCATTGATGCAGGCAAGCTGAACTTTGCTTCCGGTACGGCGTTCTCCCCGTCTCCGGAGGGTCTCGCACGCTTCTACAAGGATGTGGCCAAGTACAAGAAATACCTGCTGCTGCGTCCGGAAGAAGTTTCGAACAGCCCGGAAGTTGTCCATCGTCTCGGCGTCATCGCCATGAATACGGCTATCGAAGTCGATATCTATGGCAACGTCAACTCCACGCACATCACGGGTACGAAGATGATGAACGGTATCGGCGGCAGCGGCGATTTCGCACGCAACGCATACCTGACGATCTTCTACACGCCTTCGGTCGCAAAAGACGGCAAGATTTCTTCCGTTGTACCGTTCTGCTCGCATATCGACCACACGGAACACGATGTCGATATCATCATCACGGAGCAGGGCATTGCCGATCTGCGCGGCAAAGCTCCGCGCGAGCGTGCGCTTGAGATCATCAACAACTGTGCGCATCCGGATTACCGTGATCGCCTGCTCGATTACTTCCAGCGCGCCGATGCCGCTACCAAACACAATCATACGCCGCATATCCTCGAGGAAGCATTCTCGTTCCATGAGAAGTTCCTGAAGGATGGCTCGATGAAATAAGTCTTCATCTCAACATAAAATATATAGAGAATGAACTGAATGAAGTCAGGAGGATTTTCCATTATGAGCAATGATAAGATCCAGGCTGAGCTTGACAAATACAAAGCCAGCGTTGAAAAAGCAATCGCCCGCTTCCCGGAGCGTCCGCATCTTCCGGAGCAGCGCCTCTATACGCCGCTCGATATCAAAGATGAGGACTATGCAGAGGAACTCAGCTTCCCGGGCGTTTATCCGTATACGCGCGGCGTACAGCCGACGATGTATCGCGGCCGTTTCTGGACGATGCGCATGTATGCAGGTTTCTCGACGGCTGAGGAATCCAACAAGCGTTATCGCATGCTGATCGAGAACGGCGCAACGGGCCTTTCCTGCGCATTCGACCTGCCGACGCAGATCGGTTACGATTCCACGGATCCGATTTCGGAAGGCGAAGTCGGTAAAGTCGGTGTTGCCATCGATTCGCTGGCTGATATGGAGACGCTGTTCGACAAGATTGATCTGGGCAAGGTTTCCACTTCCATGACGATCAATGCACCGGCTTCGGTCCTGCTCGCCATGTACATCGCTGTTGCTGAGAAGCAGGGTGTTCCGGCTGATCAGCTGCGCGGCACGATCCAGAACGATATCCTCAAGGAGTATGCGGCTCGTGGCACGTACATCTTCCCGCCGCGTCCTTCGATGCGTCTGATCACGAACATCTTTGAATATTGCTCGAAGTACGTACCGAAATGGAATACGATCTCCATTTCCGGTTACCATATCCGTGAGGCTGGTTCGACGGCTGCACAGGAAATCGCTTTCACGATTGCTGATGGTATCGCTTACTGCGAAGCAGCACTCAAGGCTGGCCTCCACATCGATGATTTCGCTGGCCGTCTCTCCTTCTTCTGGAATGCACACAACAACGTCCTCGAGGAAGTTGCGAAGTTCCGTGCTTCCCGCCGCATCTGGGCCAAGGTCATGAAAGAGCGCTTCCATGCTCAGAAAGACAAGTCCATGAAACTGCGCTTCCATACGCAGACGGCTGGTTCCATGCTGACGGCTCAGCAGCCGAACAACAACATCGTCCGCGTTGCACTGCAGACGGCCGCTGCTGTCATGGGTGGCACGCAGTCCCTGCACACGAACTCCCGCGATGAGGCACTTGCTCTGCCGACGCAGGAATCCGTTACGATTGCTCTGCGCACGCAGCAGATCGTTGCTTATGAAAGCGGCCTGGCTGACGTCATCGATCCGCTGGCTGGTTCCTACTATGTCGAGGCTATGACGAATAAGATCGAAGCTGAGGCTTGGGACTACATCAAGAAGATCGATGAGATGGGCGGTGCTGTTGCTGCTATCGAGAAGGGCTATATCCAGAAGGAAATCCAGGATAGTGCCTACAAGTGGCAGATGGATGTTGAATCCGGCGCTCGTACGATTGTCGGTGTCAACAAGTTCCAGATGGAAAATGAAGAACCTCCAAAAGACCTGCTGAAGGTTGATGAAGCTGTCGGCGAGCGCCAGAAGGCTAAAGTCGAAGCCATGAAGGCAAAACGCGACAATGAAGCAGTCAAAGCTGCTCTGGCTGACCTCAAGGCTGCCTGCGAGGATGAGAAGGAGAACCTCATGCCGCATATCCTGGCTGCTGTCAAGACGTATGCAACGCTCGGCGAAATCTGCAATGTCATGCGTGAAGTATTCGGCGAGTACGAAGCACACGTCAGCCTCTAAGAGCTGTCATCTGCTGCAGGAATCTTGCATATACATATCGTTTCGTGCGATAGTTTGGAGGAATCGAAATGGAAAAGAAGATCAGAGTATTAGTTGCTAAACCGGGTCTTGATGGTCATGACCGCGGAGCAAAAGTCGTTGCCCGCGCTCTGCGCGATGCTGGCTTTGAGGTTATCTACACGGGCCTGCGCCAGACGCCGGAACAGATTGCTGAAGCTGCTCTGCAGGAAGATGTCAATGTCATTGCCATGAGCATTCTCTCGGGTGCGCATGGACATCTCTTCCCGAAAGTCGTTGACCTCGTCCGCAAAGAGGGCATGAATGATGTCCTGATCATCGGCGGCGGCGTTATCCCTGAGACCGATATCCCGGCTCTCAAAGAGGCTGGTATTGCTGAGGTATTCACGCCGGGCACGCCGACGGGCGATGTTGTCAAGTTCATCCAAGAGCATGTAAAAGCGTAAGCAAAAGTGTTGGGAGCCTGGGGCCTGAGGGAATCTTGGCCCCTTGCTGCCAACACTATTTTATTGCCAACGTTTGTCAACAAATCGCATATAGGTGGTTGACGTTCAAAAAGAGAAAGGTGGTGGAGTCTTGGATATAGCAAAGGAACTCTTGGCGGGGAATCGTCTGGCACTTTCTCGTGCCATCACGGCTATCGAGAATGAATATGACGAAGCGACCGAAATCATGAAAGAGATTTATCCGCATACGGGTCATGCTTATGTCCTGGGCATTACCGGGCCTCCAGGTGCCGGCAAGAGTACGTTGACGGACAAAATCGCCAAGGCTTACCGATCACAAGGCAAGACGGTAGGCATCATCGCCGTGGATCCGACGAGCCCCTTTACGGGCGGCGCCATCCTGGGCGATCGTATCCGCATGAACAGTTTGACGCTGGATGAAGGCGTATTCATCCGCAGCATGGGGACGCGTGGCAGCCTGGGCGGTCTTTCCCATAAGACGGCAGATGCCGTCAAGGCCATGGATGCCTTTGGCAAGGATATCATCATTGTCGAAACGGTCGGCGTCGGTCAATCTGAGGTCGATATCGTCAAAGCGGCAGATACTACCGTGGTTGTCTTGATCCCGGGCATGGGCGATGACATCCAGGCCATCAAGGCCGGTATCCTTGAGATCGGCGATGTCTTCTGCGTCAACAAGGCTGATCATGATGGTGCGGACAAGCTCGTGCGAGAACTCAACATGATGCTGGACCTCGATGCGAACAGCATGATGACTTCGGACGAGACGAAGAAAGCCCTGCAGGATCAGTTCCATCATCTGTCGGCTGCTATCATGGCACCGACGACAGGCTGGCGCCCGTCCATCGACAAGGTGGTCGCAAACCAGAATGAGGGCATTGATGTGCTGCTGGAAAGTATCCACAAACATCGTGTCCATATCGAGACGGATGGTGAACTCGCCTGGCGCCGCACAAAGCGTACGCGCGATGAGATGCTCGATATCCTTGAAAGCGATATCGGGCGCTATGTCAAGAAACGCATTGTCGCAACGGGACGCATCGACGGCTACGTTGAGAAAATCAAGAACCATGAGACAGACCCGTACTCCGTAGTCGGGGAACTGCTTCAGGAAATGCTGAAATAAAGCAAGGTAAGGAATGAATTGGAGGGAACTACTATGTTCAAGGTTTTAGGTGTCGATCATATCGGTATTGCTGTCGCAGACCTCAAAGAGGTTGGCGCATTCTGGTCGGAAGCTCTGGGCCTGCCGGCAAACGGTGAGGAAACGGTAGCAGAGCAGAAGGTCACGACGGGCTTCTTCCCGACGCCGAATGGCAGCGAGATTGAACTGCTGGCTGCTACGGACGAGGAATCCCCGATTGCAAAATTCATTGAGAAGAACAAGGGCCGCGGCGGTATCCAGCACATCGCTCTGCGCGTCGATGACCTCGAGGCTGCTCTGGCAGACCTCAAAGAGAAGGGCGTACGCCTGATTGATGAGAAACCGCGCAAGGGTGCAGGCGGTGCAAAGATTGCCTTTGTTCATCCGAAAGCTTCCCATGGCGTTCTCCTCGAACTCTGCCAGCGTGACTAAGATTTATCACTTGGTGATAAATCCTTGCATTTTTCACGTAAATCGTGCAAAATAGAACTTGCAAGAACAAAGCGATATGCTTTACATAGGAGGTATATAATGGCTACTGTTCAGGAAAAGATCGCCCTGATGCATGCAAAAAAAGAGCACATCAGACTGGGTGGCGGTCAGGCACGCATTGACAAGCAGCATGAGAAGGGCAAACTGACGGCCCGTGAACGCATCAACATGCTGTTCGATGAAGGTACCTTCGTCGAACTCGATATGTTCATGAAACATCGCTGCACGAATTTCGGCATGGAGAAAAAGGAAATGCCGGGTGAGGGCGTTGTCACGGGTTACGGCACGGTTGACGGCCGTCTCGTCTATGCTTATGCACAGGACTTCACCGTTTCCGGCGGCTCCCTCGGCGAGAAACATGCGCACAAGATCTGGAAGGTCCAGGATCTGGCCCTCAAGATGGGCGCTCCCTGCATCGGCATCAACGATTCCGGCGGTGCGCGTATCCAGGAAGCAGTCGATGCTCTTTCCGGTTTCGGCGGCATCTTCTATCGCAACACGGCTTCTTCGGGTGTCATCCCGCAGATCTCGGTCATCATGGGACCGTGCGCCGGTGGTGCTGTTTACAGCCCGGCCATCACGGACTTCATCTACATGGTCAAGAACACGAGCCAGATGTTCATCACGGGTCCGGCCGTCATCAAATCCGTTACGGCAGAGGAAGTCACGGCTGAGCAGCTCGGCGGTGCCATGACGCACAATACGAGAAGCGGTGTTGCTCATTTCGCTGCAGATAACGAGGAAGACTGCATCAAGCAGATCCGCTACCTGCTGTCCTTCCTGCCGAGCAACAATATGGAAGATGCACCGATCGTTGAGACGGGCGATGACCCGGATCGCCAGGATGAGAGCCTCAACACCATCATCCCGGACAATCCGAACATGCCGTACGATATGAAGGATGTCATCCGTTCGCTCGTCGATAACGGTGAATTCTACGAAGTCCATGAGCATTTTGCCACGAACATCATCTGCTGCTTCGCGCGTTTTGATGGCCGCAGCGTCGGCATCATCGCCAACCAGCCGAATGTCATGGCAGGCTGCCTCGATGTCGATGCATCTGATAAGGCATCCCGCTTCATCCGCTTCTGCGATGCGTTCAACATCCCGCTCGTCAACCTCGTTGATGTTCCGGGCTTCCTGCCGGGTGTCGATCAGGAGCATAACGGCATCATCCGCCACGGCGCAAAGATGCTCTATGCATACAGCGAGGCGACGGTTCCCAAGGTCACGGTCATCACGCGTAAGGCATACGGCGGTTCTTACATCGCTATGTGCTGCCGTGAACTCGGTGCAGATCAGGTCATGGCTTGGCCGACGGCTGAGATCGCTGTCATGGGTCCGGCTGGTGCCGCAAACATCATCTTCCGCAAGGATCCGGACAAAGAAGCTAAGACGAAGGAATACGTCGAGAACTTTGCTACCCCGTACGTTGCTGCAGAGCGCGGCTATGTCGATATGGTCATCGAGCCGAAAGAGACGCGCCCGAGCATCATCACGGCTCTCAATGCCCTTGCAAGCAAGCGCGAGGTCGGCCCTGCCAAGAAGCATGGCAATATTCCGCTTTGATTGAGGGGTGAGCAACTTGAAGATTGACGCAAAAAAGGTCAGCCCGGAAGTCGTTGCTGCGATTTCGGCTGCTGTCCAGATGATGACCGGAAACCGTGTCATCGCCGTTCGCATCAAGCGTACGAGCAATGCCTGGGCCATGGCGGCTCGTGGCGGCCGTCGCTGAGATGGATGCGTTATCCATGATGGATTACAGATAACTTGGAGGAAATTTCAATGAAAAAGTTCAATATCACGGTAAATGGCACGTCCTACGAAGTAGAAGTAGAAGAAGTAAAAGCTGCATCGGCTGCTGCCCCGAAAGCTGCTGCCCCGAAGGCTGCACCGGCTCCGAAAGCTCCGGCTGCACCGGCTGCTCCGGCTAAGGCTGCTGTTGCCGCTGGTGCTGGTGAGCATTCCATCGATGCACCGATGCCGGGCAAGATCGTCAAGCTCGTCGCTCAGGAAGGCCAGGCTGTCAAGGCTGGCGATGTCCTGCTGATCCTCGAGGCTATGAAGATGCAGAATGAGATCACGGCTGATGCAGACGGCACGGTCAAGACGTTCAATGTTTCGGCTGGCCAGAGCGTCAAAGTGCATGATTCTCTCGTGATCCTCGGCTGATCGCTATAGGATGGGGCTGCCGCATCGAGCAACTGCTGGGTGCTGGCAGCCTTTTATTTTCTTTTCAAAAGGAGGTATATCATGGCAACTGGTTTGACAGAACTCTTAGGAATCCGCTATCCAATCATCCAGGGCGGCATGGCCTGGATTTCCGATGCTGGTCTGGCGGCAGCGGTATCGAATGCGGGCGGTGCCGGTATCATCTCGACAGGAGGGCGCACGACGGAGTATACGGAGAGTGAGATTCGTCGCTGCCGGACACTCACCGATAAACCTTTTGGCGTCAATGTCATGCTGATGGCTCCGAACCGTGAGGAAATCGTTGATGTCATCTGCCGGGAGAAACCGGCTTTCGTGACACTAGGGGCGGGCAATCCTGTGCCGTATTTTGACAGACTGCATGAGGCCGGTATCCGTGTCATCCCTGTCGTGCCGAATCTGCGCCTGGCAAAGCGCGTGGAAGCAAAAGGCGCGGATGCCATCGTGGTCGAGGGCATGGAAGCCGGCGGCCATATCGGCACGCTTTGCACGCTGCCGCTCATGACGCAGGTCATTCCGGAAATCCATATCCCGGTCATCATGGCTGGCGGTTTTGCTGATGGACGTGGCTTGGCCGCAGCACTCCTGATGGGCGCAGCTGGTATCCAGATGGGGACGCGATTCCTCGTGGCCGAAGAATGCCCGGCACATCCGCATATGAAACAGAAGCTGCTCGAGGCGACGGATACCGACAGCATCGTGACGGGCCTGACGATCGGCGGTGCCGTGCGTGGCCTGCGCAATCCGTTCTCGGAGCATTTCGTTGAGCTGGAACTGGCGGGCAAGACGGACAAGGAAACCCTGCTCAAGATGGCCACCGGCACGAACCGCCTAGCAGCCGTTGACGGCGATGTGGAGCATGGCATGATGCAGGCGGGACAGAGTCTCACACCGCTTACTGCCATTGAACCGGCGGCTGTCATCCTTGAACGGATCATCCAGGAAGCGCGCGAAACGCTTGACAAAGCTGCTACAATAAAAATATAATTGAGATAGAATTTCAAGAGCGCAGGCACGCAGGGTGCCGGCGCTCCTCTTTTAAAGAAGAAGGGAGAATTTTTTTGAAAAAAATCATAAGCCTGATCCTCTGCCTGATGCTCGTTTTCCTGGTGGCGGGCTGCGGCAGCACGAAGCAGGGGAGCCGCGATAAGAAAGCGTTCCGTATCGTTACGTCATTTTATCCGATGTACATCGATGTCATCAATATCACGAAAGGCGTCGATGGGGTCGAGGTCGTCAATATGACGAAACCGCAGACCGGCTGCCTCCACGATTATCAGCTGACGACAGAAGACATGAAGACGCTCGAGCAGGCCGATGCGTTCGTCGTCAATGGCGCGGGGATGGAGAGTTTCCTCGACAAGGTCATCAAGCAGCAGAAGAATCTCAAGATCATTGATGCCTCTAAATCGGATGAAATCCATCTGCTCAAGGATGGCGATGAGGAGAATCCGCATGTCTGGCTCAGCGTGACCTACAGCATCGAGCAGGTGAAAGCCATCACGAGCCAGCTCTGTGAGGCGGATCCGGCGCATGCCGATGCCTATCGCAAGAATGCACTGGATTATGTGACGAAGCTCGATAAGCTCCGCACGCAGATGCATGAGGAACTCGACAATCTGCCGCACAAGGATATCGTGACGTTCCATGAAGCGTTCCCATACCTGGCAAAGGAATTCAAGCTCAACGTGGTCAGCGTGATTGAGCGCGAGCCGGGAACAGAGCCGACGCCGCAGGAACTGGAGGAGACAATCCAGCAGGTGAATGCCCTGCCAGTCAAGGTACTCTTCGCGGAGCCGCAGTATTCTCCCTCTGCTGCCAAGACGATTGCAGCTGAGACGGGCGCAAAACTCTACCAGCTCGATCCTGTGGTGACAGGGGAAGCGAATGAGCAGGCCATGAATGCCTATATTGATGCCATGAAAAAGAATATGGAAGTCCTCAAAGAGGCACTTCAGTGATTTTCCGCCGTATGAGCAGCTTCTCGTTGTTCATACGGCTTTTTTGCCCTCATTTTCCACTTGCAGAAAGTCAAAAAATCAAATATAATAGAAGAAATAATAGTCAAATAGTCAATTGCAAGTGAAGGTGATTATCGTGAGTAATATCGCAGATTTGATTGAAGCTTATATCTTGCGCCAGCTTGCTACGAAGCAGGATGGCAAAGTGGAGCTGCGGCGTACGGATATCGCAGACGAGATTTCCTGTGCTCCGTCCCAGATCAGTTATGTGCTGTCCACACGTTTCACACCGGCAAAGGGCTTTGTCGTAGAGTCACGCCGTGGCCTCGGCGGCTATATCCGCGTTGTGCAGGTGCCGCTGAAGAATCTTGTCTATCAGGATATGATGGACAAGATCAAGGAAGATACGGACTATCAGACCGTTCAGTCCATGATCCGTTATCTCCTGCAGCATGAGATGGTCACGAACCGTGAAGCAGCTTTGATGATGCAGGTCGTGACATCCGTTTATCAGTCGGAGGGCATGTCCGCTAAAGAGCGTGTCCATCTGCTCAAGGCTATGCTGATGACGGTGGAGAATTTCTCGTAGTCTGTCATTTCCGGCAGGGCATGACAGTGGAGGGAGTACTTGGCAAAGGGGGAACGCATGATGTTATGCGATGATTGCGGCCGCAACCGGGCCGTTGTCCATATTACACAGATCGGTCCGAATGGCCGTGTCGAGAAAAATCTTTGCGAGGATTGTGCAGCAAATTACAGCGAATTCCTCGTGGAGCCGCAGCGCAAGAAAAACGTCTCCATGAATGATTTCTTGAAGGGCGTCTTCAGTGCCGATACCGGTACGGCGGGACGCAGCAAGGAACAGGTCACAGAGATGGTCTGTCCCAATTGCGGCATGAGCTATCGCGATTTCCAGCAGACGGGCAAGATTGGCTGCAGCGTCTGCTACAGCACGTTCCGCCGTCAGCTGGAACCTCTGCTGCGCCGCATCCATGGATCGAGTACGCACAGCGGCAAGATCCCGCACCGGAGTGGCGGACGCCTGGAAATGAAGCATGAGATCGAGACGCTGCGCCGGACACTCAAAGAGTGTGTCGCGCAGGAAGAATATGAAAAGGCAGCAGAGCTGCGTGACCGCGTGCGGCTCCTGGAGAAGGAACTGGAAGAGAAGGAAGGAGGAGCTGCAGATGTCCGTTAATACGCTTTTGCGCGACAGCCGTCTTTCCTGGCTGGCTGCATCGGGCAAGGACAGCGATGTCGTCCTGGCCAGCCGCATCCGTCTGGCTCGCAATTTCCGCCAGGTCCCGTTCCCAAATCGAGCGGATTTCAATCAGCTTGCCGAAGTGCGCCTGCAGGTGGAAAAGATCCTGCCGGGCATTGCTTCCGACTTGCAGCAGGATTTTGACTTGCTCGATATGGAACGCCTGAGCCCGCTGCAGCGCGACGTCCTGGTCGAGAAACAGCTGATTAGCAATAACTTCATACAGAATCCACAGCATCGCGTGGCTTTCATCACGGAGGACTGCCGCACGAGCATCATGATCAATGAAGAAGATCATCTGCGCATCCAGTGCATGGCACCGGGCCTGGATCTCGATACGCCATTTGCCAAGGCTTCGCATATCGATGATATGATTGAAGACAAGCTCGATATTGCCTTTGATGAAAAGATGGGGTATCTGACTTCGTGTCCGACGAATCTTGGCACGGGCCTGCGTGCTTCGGTGCTGCTGCATCTGCCGGGACTGGTCTTTACGCACAATATCGAGAGTATCGTCAACATCTCGCCGCAGCTTGGCCTGGCCATCCGCAGCGTCTACGGAGACGAGAAGGATCGTGTGGGCAATCTGTTCCAGATATCCAATCAGTTGACGCTGGGATTCTCGGAGAACGAACTCATCGAGAACCTCAAGACGGCTGTGCTGGAAATTGTTTCCCATGAGCGCCAGGCACGCAAGGCGCTGGCCCTCTACATGAAGGAACGCCTGGAAGATGAGGTGTGGCGTGCCTATGGCATCCTGCGCTATGCGCGTCTTCTGTCGGAGCAGGAAGTCCTGGAACTCCTTTCGAAGGTTCGCCTGGGGATTGACCTCAAGCTCATCAATGAAGTATCTGCCGATTGTTTTGCAGAAATCCTCATCAGCAGCCGTACGAGTTATCTGCAGAATGTCGCAGAAAATGAAAATCTATCAAAACACGAAATAGACAGGCTGCGGGCAAATCATGTGCGCCAGGCACTCTTGGCGCATGCCTGCAGCCAGGAGGCTCCAAAATGAATTATCGCAATCATTTTACCAGCCGTGCCATCAATGCCGTCGAGTTCGCGCAGTATGTATCACGCAAGCTCGAACAGGATTATATCGGCACGGAGCATATATTGCTGGGACTCCTGCATGAGGAAGGCAGCGTCGCTTTTGCGGCTTTATCTGCCGTCGGGGTGACCTTTGATGCCGTCATGCAGAAAGTCGAAGCGATGGTGTCCAGTGAGACGGATTATCCATCGGATAATCCCTATTATACTCCGAGGGCCAAGCGGGTCATGGAAACGGCCGTAGAGGAGGCGCAGAGTCTTTCTCATAATTACATCGGCACGGAACACATCCTGTTGGCGCTGATTGAGGAAACAGAAGGTGCGGCTACGGAACTGCTCATGAGCTTGGGTACCGATTTTGATGCCCTGCAGGATGAGGTGCTGGCTCGCATTGACCGTCCGCATCCGGAAGGAGACGGCGAGGCTTCGGCAGGTCGTGGCGAGACGCGCAACCGCAAGAGTCCTGCCATGATGGTGGAGCGTTTCGGCCGTAACCTTAACGATGTAGCCAAAGAAGGCCATATGGATCCCGTGATCGGGCGCAACCAGGAAATCCAGCGCGTGGTCCAGATCCTTTCGCGTCGCACGAAGAACAACCCTATCCTCATTGGTGAACCGGGCGTCGGCAAGACGGCCATCGCTGAAGGACTGGCCCAGCGCATTGTGGAAGGCTCGGTTCCTTATATGCTGCGCGACAAGAAGGTTATTTCGCTCTCCATGGCCTCGTTGGTGGCTGGTGCGAAATACCGCGGGGAGTTCGAAGAACGGCTGAAAGGGCTCATCGACGAAATCCGCAAGGATGGCAGCATCATCCTGTTCATCGACGAGATGCACACGCTCATCGGTGCCGGTGCAGCAGAGGGCGCACTCGATGCGGCCAATATCCTGAAACCGGCCCTTTCACGCGGCGAGATCCAGATCATCGGTGCGACGACGCTGGACGAATACAAGAAGCATCTGGAGAAGGATGCAGCTCTTTCGCGTCGTTTCCAGACCATCATGGTCGAAGAGCCCGATGAAGAAGATGCGAAGGAAATCCTGTATGGCCTGCGCCCAAAATATGAAGATTTCCACCGGGCGCATATTGAGGATGAGGCCATTGATGCGGCAGTCCGTCTCTCGCAGCGTTATATCACGGATCGGTTCCTGCCGGATAAGGCCATCGATCTCATGGATGAAGCTGCATCCAAGGTGCGCATGAAGCAGGTGGCACAACCAGACCGCTTGAAGGATGTGCGGGCCAAACTCGAGAAACTGCAGGTCGATAAGGAAGCGGCGATTGCCGCGCAGGATTATGAGCGTGCTGCGCGCATCCGCGATGAAGCGCAGCTCGTGAAGGATGAGCTTGACGAAGCCAAGCGCAAACTCGAAAAGCGGGGGACAAGCCGCATCGTTGTGCGGGCGGATGATATCGCTGATGTCGTGGCGCAGTGGACGGGCGTGCCCGTGCGCCAGCTGGCCGCAAAGGAATCCGACCGCCTGTTGCACATGGAAAAGAATCTTTCGCGCCGTGTTGTCGGACAGCAGGAAGCGGTGGAAGCCGTAGCCAAAGCTGTGCGCCGCGCACGGGCAGGGCTCAAGGATCCCAAGCGCCCCATTGGTTCATTCCTGTTCCTGGGGCCGACAGGTGTCGGCAAGACAGAACTGGCGAAAGCGTTGTCTGAGAATCTGTTCGGCACAGAAGATGCCATCATTCGCTTCGATATGTCCGAGTACATGGAGAAGTATGCTGTTTCCCGCATGGTCGGTGCGCCTCCAGGCTACGTGGGGTATGAGGAAGGCGGCCAGCTCACGGATGCTGTGCGCCGCAAACCGTATTCCATCATCTTGCTCGATGAGATTGAGAAAGCACATCCCGATGTGTTCAACATCCTGCTTCAGGTTCTTGATGATGGCCGCCTGACGGACGGCAAGGGCAGGACTGTAGATTTCCGCAATACCGTCATCATCATGACGAGCAATGCAGGTGCAGATCTCCTGCGTCATACGGGAAATTCTTTGGGCTTTGCTGTCGGTGAACAGAACGATGTTTCTGAAGAAGAGGCAGGAAAGAAGCGTGTGCTGCAGTCCATCCGCCATGTATTCAAGCCAGAATTCCTCAACCGCATCGATGAACTCATCGTTTTCCATCCGCTGGGACGTGTGGAATTGGAACGCATTGTGGATATCCTGCTGCGGGATGTCCGCAGCCGTTTGCAGGAAAAGGAAATCCATCTTGATATCAGTCCTGCAGCCAAGAATAAGCTCGTGGAACAAGGGACAGATTTCAAATACGGCGCCCGTCCTCTGAAACGTGCCATCCAGAAGCTCATTGAAGATCCGATTGCGGAACGCCTGCTGGCACGCGAATTCCGTTCCGGAGACACCATTCTCGTGCGCAAGAGCGGGGCGGAACTGACCTTTGCGCGCAAGGAAGAAAAAGCGGCCAAGGAGGAAGCTGTCCGGACAGCGGGAAATGACGATGCCAAGGAATAAGCTGTTGCCGGAAAGCCGTGGAGCGCGTTTCTGGAATTTTTGCCAGAATCTTGCCTGGGCGGTTGTCTGGCTGGGCCGCTGGACCATCCGTCTGCTGAGGAAACTGCTGGCAAAAGATAAGTGAGGTGTCACGATTGCCCAAGAAGAAGAAAACCGTCTACGTCTGCCAGGAATGTGGCTATGATACGCCCAAATGGCTTGGCCGCTGCCCGGGCTGTGGCGCCTGGAATACCATGGTCGAGGAGACTGTGACGCCGGAACCGGCAGCGGGGGGGCTGCGCCTGGGGCTTTCCGATGCTCGCAAGCCGCAGCCCATCGCTGACGTACGCATCGAGGATCTGCCACGCTTTGCGACAGGCTCCGGAGAACTGGATCGCGTACTCGGCGGCGGTGTCATTCCCGGTTCCATGGTACTCATCGTCGGCGATCCAGGCGTCGGCAAGTCGAGCCTGACGCTGCGCGTCTGTGCAGAGGTGGCGCGGGGCGGGCGCAAGGTCCTTTATGTGACTGGCGAGGAAAGCACGCGCCAGGTGCGCATGCGCGCGGATCGCCTGCATGCCCTGGCCGATTCTCTTTTCGTCGTCAGCGAGACGAATCTCGAGACGATTGAGCAGCATATCCTGGCGGAAAAGCCGGAACTACTGGTCATCGATTCAATCCAGACCATCTTCAAGCCTGATGTACAGAGTGCGCCGGGCTCCGTTTCCCAGGTGCGGGAATGCTCCGTTGATTTGCTGCGCATCGCCAAGACGAATGGCATCGCGGCCTTCATCATCGGCCATGTCACGAAGGACGGCACGCTCGCGGGCCCGCGTGTTCTTGAACATATCGTCGATACGGTGCTTTATTTCGAAGGGGAACGCAATGCGGAATACCGCGTGCTGCGTGCGGTCAAGAATCGTTTTGGCAGCACGAATGAACTCGGGCTCTTCGAGATGCGCGAGGTGGGACTTGTCGATGTCCCTGACGCGTCCAAACTCTTTTTGTCTGACCGGGAACAGGATTCCGGCACCGTCATCGTGCCCACCGTTGAAGGTACACGGCCGCTGCTCGTGGAACTCCAGGCGCTGGTGGCTCCGACGCCATATGTGCCGCCGCGCCGCACGGCAGATTCCGTCGATATTAAACGGATCCAGCTTTTGCTGGCTGTACTCGAGAAACGCGTCCATCTTTCCATCGGTGCCTGTGATGTCTACATCAAGGTGGCCGGCGGCATCCGCATCGATGAGCCGGCTGCCGATCTTGGGCTCTGTGTGGCCATGGCCTCGAGTTTTGCCAATCGGCTGCTGCGCCCCAAGACCATCGTATTCGGTGAAGTTGGGCTTTCCGGCGAAGTGCGGGCTGTCAGCCAGGCGGATCTGCGCATCCATGAAGCCAAGCGACTGGGCTTCCAGCATGTCGTCCTGCCCATGAAGAATTACCGCCAGCTCAAGGACACCATCCATGGTATTGCGTTGTATGGTGCGGAAACCATTGGCGATGCGCTGCGATTGGCCATGCCAAAGGCATAGACAGAGCGGCATGACGTGTTATAATAGAATCATCCGCAGAAAGCCTTCCTCCGCTGGGGAAGGTTTTTCTTGTGAGAGAATCTGGATCTTGGGAGGGTTTTTAATGCCTCGACTGTATGATATGACGGGCTGTATCCGGCAGCTCCGCTGGTGCGTTCTTTTCTTTTTGTTCCTGCTCTTGCCGGCATCCCTGGTGCAGGCGGCAGAACCTGAGGTTACAGCCGATGCGGCCATCTTGATCGATGCACAGACGGGACGCGTACTCTGGTCAAAGCATGGGGAGGAACGCCATTATCCGGCCAGCATGACCAAGATGATGACCTGTCTCTTGAGTCTCGGCAGCTTGAGTCCGGACAGCCTGGTGAAGATTTCGCCGCTGGCGTCCCAGACCGAAGATACGCCTTTGCAGATTGCTGCTGGAGATACGATGCGTTTCGAGGAAATCGTGCGCGGCATGATGATGGCCTCGGACAATGGGGCAGCTGTAGCCATTGCCGAGGCGGCGGATGGCAGTGTACCGGCTTTCGTGGCACGCATGAATGAGAAAGCGGCAGAACTCGGCATGCACGGGACGCATTTTGCGAATCCGAACGGACTGACGGACGAGGATCACTATTCGACGCCGCACGATATGGCACGACTGGCACAGTATGCCATGCGCAATCCGGTATTCCGTGATATCGTGCGTCAGCAGCAGCGCCAGATCCGCTGGGAGGAACCCGCAGGCAAGCAGTTGCTCGTGGAGAATACGAATGAACTCTTGGGGCACTATGACGGCATCACGGGCATCAAGACCGGCTGGACAAAGGCCGCCGGCGGCTGCCTGGCCGCAGCGGCGGAACGCGGCGATGTCAGGCTCATTGCCGTGGTCATGCATTCTGCCGATGAGGAGGCACGGTTTGCTGATATGCGCCGCATCCTGGATTACGGCTTTGCGGCAACGACTATGGCGGCAGGGCCGACTGCCTCGGAATGCAAGCGGCACGTCTGGGTCAAGGGCGGCGTTCATTCCCGGACCAAGGTGATACCGGCCGGTGATATCTATTATCCGCTGCTGCCCGGTGAATCTGCTGAACACTATACGATCTCTTATGATCTGCCGAAGGTCATCTCTGCACCGGTTGAACCCGGTGAAGCTGTCGGCAGGCTCATCCTGTCTTACGATGGCGAAGAAGTCGGCAGTGTCGACCTCATCGCGAATCCGGTCGAGCCGGGATTCTCGCTTGGTTCCTGGCTCGTGGGCATCTTTGAGGGCGTGCTGGTGCGGTTTTGACGCCCGATACATGCTTCTCAGCGTGGTTGACAGTGGCAAGACGGTTATATTATAATGTCCGTATGCGGATGTGGCGGAATTGGCAGACGCGCTGGATTTAGGATCCAGTGCCGCAAGGCGTATGGGTTCAAGCCCCTTCATCCGCACCAAGTGCAAGATTCGCCGACAGCATGGAGAAGTGCTGTCGGCGTTTGTCATTTCAAGAAAAATACTATGGAGGAATATGGATATCATGCATTGCCTGCGCAGGCTGTCCTCTTTTCAGGTCATTGGCCTTAGTTTTGCTCTTCTCATTGCCACGGGAACCTTATTGCTCATGACACCCTGGGCAACGAATGATGGGCAGGGGGCGGGCCTCTTATCTGCTGCTTTTACTGCAGTTTCTGCTTCCTGTGTTACTGGCCTTACCGTGGAAGATACGGCGGCCTATTGGTCCTTTTTTGGCCAACTGGTCATTCTGGTCCTGATCCAGATCGGCGGCCTTGGCGTCGTGACCATGGCCGTGGCCATTACCATGGCTTCCGGACAGCGGGTCGGACTCATGCAGCGCAATACGATGCAGGAAGCTCTGTCAGCACAGCAGCTCGGCGGCATCGTCCGTCTTTTGCGCTTTATCCTGAAGTTTACGGTAGGGAGTGAATTGCTTGGAGCATTCCTTTTGATGCCGGTCTTTATCCGCGACTACGGCCTTCCTCAGGGAATCTGGATGGCTTTCTTTCATTCCATCTCCGCTTTCTGCAATGCGGGCTTTGATCTCATGAGCAGCCGCGGCGGCGGTTCATTGATGGCTTATGCGTCAGATCCGCTGGTGAATCTCACGATCATGGGACTGATTGTGGCAGGTGGACTGGGCTTCGTGACCTGGGCGGATCTCATCACCCACCGCCACCATACCAGCCGGTGGACCTTCCAGACACGCATCATCATCCTGATGACGCTGATACTCATCCTTTTGCCGGCACTCTTTTTCTTTACTCAGGAACTCATCGGTACGGATGGATTTACGCGTTTCTGGCAGTCCCTGTTTCAATCCGTCACGACACGTACGGCTGGATTCAATACGATGGATATCGAAGACCTCAGCGAGGCAGGGCGCTGTTTGATGGTACTCCTGATGCTGACAGGCGGCGCTCCAGGGTCTACAGCTGGCGGCATCAAGGTTACGACGGCCTTTACGCTTTTCATGGCCATGTTGTCTGCGCTGTCCATGAAACGGGATGTTGAGTGCCTCTCGCGCCGCATGCCGATGGAAGCGCTGCAGCATGCCTTGGCAATCTTCATGATGTATCTGTTCCTGTTCATGGGGACGAGTCTTTTCATCAGTGCCTTTGATCATGCGAGCATCCTGGATTGCATGCTGGAAACTTCTTCAGCGATTGGCACAGTAGGCCTTTCCATTGGCCTTACGGAAAAATTGTCGCCCGTATCACAGGTCCTTTTGATGTTTTTGATGTATTTTGGCCGCGTGGGAGCGCTGACCATGATTTATGCCCTGCACAGCAGGAAAAGTGCTGCTGCGCGCCGTCTGCCCGAGGGCAAGGTCACGATTGGCTGATGGTTCCCATACGTAATGAGGTGAGTTCATGAAATCCATATTATTGATCGGGCTGGGTCGTTACGGCCGCCATGTAGCCCGCAAGCTCCATGAGATGCAGCATGAGATCCTGGCGATTGACAAGAATGAAGAGCTGGTCAATCAAGTGCTGGCCTATACGAACAATGCACTGATCGCGGATACGACAGACCGGCATTTCCTGGAGTCGCTGGGGGTCAGCAATTTTGATACCTGCATTGTTGCCATTGGCGATGATTTCCAGAGTTCCCTGGAAACGACACTGCAGCTCAGTGAACTCGGGGCACGTTACATTGTTGCCCGCGCATCAAGCAGCATTCATGAGCGATTTTTACGCCGCAACGGTGCGGATGAAGTGGTTTATCCGGAAAAGCAGCTGGCACTCTGGACGGCTATCCGCTATGGTTCGAATCACCTGCTGGATTATTTTGAGTTGAGCCCGGGATATGCCGTTTATGAGATTTCCATGCCGGAGGTCTGGGCCGGTCATACCATTGGTGAGCTGGATATCCGCCGTAATTACCATGTCAATGTCATCGGTGTCAAGGTCAGGGGCAGCCTCACGGTGGAGATCACGCCGCAGACGTTGCTGCGAGCGGAAGATACCATCCTGGTCCTTGGCAAGCAGAAAGATGTAAATCGATTCATAGGATTTTAAGGGATGGATGGCAATGGATTTCTGGCATCGTTTATTCGGCCATACGGCGATGATTCTGCGTCATAAGGCCTGGGTTTTTTATTATTGCTGCCATGCGGGGATTCCTTGGCAGGGATTCATGCATGACTGGTCAAAATTCTCACCAATGGAATTCTGTGAGAGCGTGCGCTATTACAATGGCAAATGTTCCCCCATCAAGAGCTGCAAGGAGGCCAATCACGGCCGTTCGCTGGCCTGGTTGCATCATCATGGCCGCAATCTGCATCATTACGAAGCCTGGTTCGATGATTTTGACCATGGGGCACATCCGACTGATATGACATATCCGTATGCTGTGGAGATGATCTGTGATTTTTTGGGAGCTGGACGTGCTTATGGGCGTTCGTCCTTTACCTATGAAGGGGAGTATGCCTGGTGGCAGAAAAAGCAGCAGCAGGGTGTCGGCATGACGGAGCATATGCAGGCGTTTGTCGAATATATCCTTTCTAATCTGGCTGCCCATCATGATTTGGCTATCTTGCGGCCGCAGTCTACTCAGGCCATCTACCAGCGTCTGGTTTGCTTGGGGAAAGGTGAAAGCAGCGGGCAGGAAAGCCAGAGCCGCTGTTGAATATGATAAGGAAGGAGTGTTGGCATTGAAAACAAAAAAATTGTTTGAGGAAGATGTCATGCGGCGGTCTTGCGAAGCAACGGTGCAGGCTTGCAATCCCTGCAAGGATGGCTTTCGCATCGTCCTTGACCAGACGGTCTTTTTCCCGGAGGGCGGCGGTCAGCTCAGCGACTGTGGTGTATTCAAGCGTGGGAATACCCAGATGGAAGTGGTGCATGTTTCGGAACACGATGGTCTGGTTTACCATGAGACGAAGCAGCCGCTGGAAGTGGGGACGCTCGTGACCTGCCAGCTCAACTGGCCGGTCCGCTTTGACCATATGCAGCAGCACTGTGGTGAACACATGCTTTCCTATGCATTCTGGAAACTCTGTGGAGCAGATAATGTGGGCTTTCACATGCATCCCGATATGGTGTCCATTGACCTCAATCGCGAAGTGACCCGGGAAGAAGCCATGGCTGCAGAAGCCATGACGAACCAGGCCATTGAAGAAGACCGACCCATCCATGTGGAAGTCATGCCGGCGGAACGCGCTGCCGAGCGCCCGCTGCGCAAATTCAATGACAAGCTCAAAGGCCTGCTGCGCATCGTTTCCGTCGAGGGCAACGACTCCTGTACCTGCTGCGGTACCCATCCGCCGACAACCGGTATGGTGGGTCTGGTCAAGATCCTCAAGGTCGAGCGGCACAAGGGCGGTTCCCGTATCAGCTTCCTCTGTGGGCGTGAAGCCTTGCAGAAGATAGATGTTTGGCTGCAGGCAGCGCAGGATGTGTCGAATCAGCTTTCCGTCAAAGAGGAAGAGATTGCATCAAGTGTTGCGCGTTTGCTGGCAGAAAAGAAGGAACTTCATGCACAGATCACGGCTCTTACTGACAGGCTGCTGGATCATGAACTCCGTGAACTGGACATGAAGCCGTCTTTTGACCAAGAAGGCCATCGCAAACTCATCTTCGTCCGTGATGAGTTGACACCGCAGCAGGCCAAGGTACTGGCCAGGAAGATGCTGGAGCGGGAAAATACCATAGCGGCTGTCTTTTACCATCATGGTGAACGCATCAATTATATCGTGTCCTCTACGGCAGCTGAAGTGAATTGCCAGCAAAGGATCAAGGCCATCAATGACTGCCTGCAGGGACGCGGTGGCGGGCGCCCGGATTCCTGCCAGGGCAGCGCGCCCTGGAAAGAGGGCTGGCAGCAGCTGGTGACCGGACTAGCAAATGCCTGGTGATCCTTAAGGATGCAGGACAGGAGGTAATACCATGGCAGTAAATTATCGTTGGGCGACGCTTGGCTGCGGTGTCATCGGGCATCAGCTGGCGGAGGCAATGCAGGAACTTGGAGGGAATCTCTATAGCGTGGGCAACCGGACGTACGAGAAAGGTCTGGCCTTTGCTGCAGAGTACGGCATTCCCAAGGTTTATCATACGCCGGAGGAAATCTTTGCCGATGATGATGTGGATATCGTCTATATCTCGACGCCGCATAACACGCATATCCAATATCTGCGCCAGGCTCTGGCTGCCGGCAAGCATGTGCTTTGCGAAAAATCCATCACACTGAATGCAAAGGAGCTGGCCGAGGCTGTGCAGCTCGCTGAGAAACACCATGTCGTGCTGGCAGAAGCACAGACCATCTATCACATGCCCATCTATCGGGTACTCAAAGAACGCATGGATAAGGGCGAGTTTGGTCCTCTGCGCCTGCTGCAGATGAATTTCGGCAGCTACAAAGACTATAATATGAAGAACCGCTTCTTCAATCGCAGCCTGGCAGGCGGCGCCATGCTGGATATCGGTGTTTATGCACTGTCCTTTGTGCGCTGGTTCATGAGTTCGTGCCCGCATGAGATTCTTTCTCAGGTCAAGTATGCGCCGACCGGCGTCGACGAGCAGGCCAGCATCCTTTTGAAGAATGCGCAGGAGGAGATGGCAACCGTCATCCTTTCGCTGCACGCCAAGCAGCCGAAACGCGGCACGATATCTTTCGATAAAGCATATATTGAACTTTACGAGTATCCGCGTGGGGACAAAGCCGTCATCACCTGGACGGAAGACGGCCATAAGGAAGAAGTAACGGCAGGCAACACGGCAGCTGCGCTGACCTATGAAGTGCGTGACATGGAACAGGCCGTGCGTGGCATTGAAAATACCATGCACCTTGACTATACCATTGACGTCATGGATATCATGACGAAAATCCGTCAGGACTGGGGCATGAAATATCCCGAAGAAGAATAATGCCGCCAGTCTGTTCCAACAGCAAAAAGTCCCCGCAACTCAATTTTGGGGTTGCGGGGACTTTTTGTGTGCGATCAAATATTATCGATATCTTTTTTGGCAAAGTTCGTGAACAGCATCTGAGCAAATTTTTCGCCATCCGCATTCAATGCGACTTTTGCGGTAATGGGATCTTTACCTTTCTTGGTATTGTGTACGTCTGCGACCATGCGGCCATCACAGATCCCCCCAGAGATATCGATATCGACATTGGCGTCCACATATTCTGTGACGACAGATTCATCGATGAGATAGGCAATGGTCAGGGCATCGTGGATAGGCGCGCGGTCATTGTCGTACCGGTACAGGACGACGCTGCCAACGGTTCCCGGTGTATGACGAAGGTCGTAGTTGTGCTGCGATACATCATTGACTTTCAGATTGTCGATACGTTTTTGCACCATGACGGATGTGAATTTTGCTGCCGGTGTTCCCAGGTCAGAAAGTTCTTTGACTTGATCTTCTGTGATGCAGGCGCGCCAGGTAGCATCGAGTGGCAGGATGACCTTGGGGATTGGCGAATCCATGACAATCTTGGCCGCCTCCGGGTCAGCGTAGAAATTGAATTCGGCTGCCGAGCTGGCATTTGCTCCCGTGTGACCACCACCCATGATGACCAGTTGTTTGATTTTATCTGCGATGCGTGGTTCGATGCGCAGGGCCATGGCAATATTGGTCAGCGGACCGACAGCCGCCACATAGATATCGCCTTCGCTCTCCATGAGCTTTTTTACCAGATAGAAGACGGCATGTTCTGGCTGCGGCTTGATCTTTGCTTCGGGCAGCGGCAGGAAATCCCCATGACAGTCGTTGCGCGTTACTCGTGGCAGGTCTGGTTTGCGCGTTGGGATCTCGTTGCAGATAATAGGATTTTCACAGCCGCGGTAGACGGGGACTTTGGAGTTCATGAACTGTACTACACGCAGGGCATTTTCCGTTGTTTTGGGAACGATGCGGTTGCCGTTGACTGTCGTGATCGCCTGCAGATCGATCTTATCGGAAAACAGTGCGAGCAGGATGGCAACGGCATCATCGGAGCCTGGATCACAATCGAGAATCACCTTTTTTTTCATGACACATCTACCTTTCATCAAGTAATGGAAAGAGGAATGACGGCAATGATACGGGGAGTCTTACATCGTGAATACGTAAGAAGCCGCAATATCGACGAGAAGCATAATGAACAGCAAGGGAGCTGTACGCTTGGCCAGCATGATGGGTTCAATGCCTGCCGTTCCTGCGATGGCAATCAGGGCACCGCAAACCGGTGAGGAAGCGCGCCCGATGGAAGTGGCCAGTTCCATCGGCAGCAGCAGGGTCAGCGTCGGTACGCCGAGCTTGGCTGCAATCGCTGGGGTCAGAGGCCCAAAGGCGAAGAACGGAGCAGCACCGCTGCCCATGATGATGGCAAAGCCGTAGGTGATGCCGGTGAGAACAATCATGATGATCAGGACAGCACCCTGCATATCCGCAATCATACTGGTGAATACGGAGATGCCTCCCAGGATCTTGATGCCTTGGGCAAAGACCGAGGCGGAGATGATGATGGAAACGACTGATACAAATGCCTTGCCCATGGCCTGCAGGATGACAACCATATCGTTCGGGATGGCACTGCGATCCTGGCGGCGCAGATATTCGATGAGGAACGTCAGAGCAAAGCCGATGAAGTTGGCACTGATGACATCAATCTTCGTGGAAGGGATGAAGTAATCAGCAAAGACGATGATCAGAGGAACGAGCGGCAGCAGGACATAGAAAGCAGGTACATCGGGATCGTCCAGTACTTCGATGTCTTTCTTTACCGCATTGTTTTCCTGGTTGGCGGCGCGGGCGGCATCCCGTGCGTCCATATAGCGGTAATAGAAAGGAATCAGCACGGCGGTGACCAGGATGATGCAGATGGCCACTTTCCATTGGTACTGGAGGAAAAGGTCGACAACATTCATATCTGCTACCGTTGACATAAAGATCGTACTGCCGTCATTGGGACCGTAGTCCAGGCAGAGCAGCGCCAGTACCGATGCGCTGGTGATGGTGCGGATACCGAGTGCCTGCAGGACAGGAAAGACGGTTGCCAGCATCAGGACGGCCAGGCTGGCCTGGCTGGTCAGCACGAGCTTCAACGCCATGCCAATCAGGAAAAAGACGCTGAGGATCATGTATTTATTCCTGATTCCGCCAAGTACGCGGCTGGCCATGAAAGCCAGTTTTGTCGAAGCCTGGATGTGTTTCATATAAGTGGCGTAGCCGGTGACGACCATGATGATGGCACCGACGCCAGCGACATTGGATTTGAATGTTTTTGTAATGAAGCCGAAAGCATCTAAGAAGACATTGCCCAGCGTATCTTTGCCCAAGATGGGCGTGCCGGTAAGCAGGCTGGCTGACATCAGGATGATGAGTCCTGATGCGAAAAATACGAAAATGGCATTATAACGCTTCAAGATCAGTTTTGCTACAATCACGGCAAAGATGACCGTGAGCCCGATCAACAGCCAATCGAACATGTAAATCGCCTCCATAAATCATACGGTGTGCTTCATCTGGATTGAGGAGAAAACCGGCAAACTTCTTCATATGAGGGAATGGATGACTGTGCGCCTGGACGCGTCACGGCAATGGCGGCTGCCTTGGCGCCGAAGTCGATGGCTGCAGAAAAATCCTGGCCGTCGAACTGGCTGAGGAAGGATGCGAGAAAACAGTCACCAGCAGCCGTGGTGTCAACGGCTTTTACCGGATACGCCGGGAATTCCCGTATGCCGCTGTCCTGGACGAGCAGCGTGCCTTTGCCTCCAAGTGTCACCATGACGTTCTTGACGCCCATTGCGTGGAGCTTTTTGGCAGCACTTACGATTTCTTCCCGGGTGTTTGTGGGCATCCCCGTCAAGATGGATAACTCCGTCTCGTTCGGTTTGGCAATATCGACGAGTGGAAAGAGGTCAGCCGGCAGGTCCTTGACGGCCGGAGCCGGATCCAGGATGAGGAGTTTCCCTTTCTGTCGACAGAGCTTTGCTGCCTGGCAGACAATCGGCAAAGGGATTTCCAGCTGCATGACAATTGCATCCGCCTGTTCAAAAAGGTCCAGATGATCGAGCAGCAGTGTTTCGTCCAGGTCGTGATTGGCACCGGCGATGACAGTGATGTAATTTTGGCCCTGCTCATCGATTTCAATGAAGGCCTTGCCAGTTTCCTGGCTGGATAGGCGGATGCTGCTGGTATCCACGCCGGCTGTTTGGAGATTGTGGATCAGCATCTGGCCAAACGGGTCATCGCCAACGGCTCCAATCATCGCGGTCTTCACGTTCATCCTGGCCAGTGCATACGCCTGGTTGGCGCCCTTGCCGCCCGGAACCATCTTCATGCTTTTCCCCATGACAGTTTCTCCCGGTTCCGGCCGATGACTGGTATAGACATCGAAGTCCATATTGAGACTGCCGATGACCAATACATGATTCATGAGCTATTCCTCCTTTTTTACAAAGCGCATCTGGATTTCTTCGCGATAGGATTCCAGCAGGCTGCGCTGGGGCAGCGAGGGCTGGACGCCTGGCCCGGCAATGCAGAGGCCGGCACTATAGGTGCCAAAGCCGATTGCCGTTTCTATGGGCAGGCCTTCGCTGAGATAAACAGCCAGAGCGCTGATGAAAGCATCGGCTCCGCCTGTGGTATCGACTGCCTGGATGTCCATGGCAGGGAAATACTGTTGTATCTCCTGATTGCAGAGCAGGCAGCCATCGGCACCGAGGGTGATGATGACGTTCTTGACGCCGGATTGCAGGAAGTATCGTGCTTTTTCCTCCAGTGAGGAGGATCCTGGACACAGGACTTCGATTTCCCGGCGGCTGGGAAGGAGATAGGCAATCTGAGGCAGGAGTGCGGCCGGAAGATGATGGATGTTGGCCGGTTTTACGAAAACGGGGATATGCCTGTGCCGGCAAATCCGCAGGGTTTCTTCGATGGCAGGCATGGGGATCTCAGTAGACAGCAGGCAGTAATGTGCATCCGCAAAATATTTTTCCTGTGCTGTGATGTGCTTGCGGCTCAGCAGTCCATTGGCCCCAGGATAAATCACGATACTGCTTTCCCCCTTTGACGTGATATTGATGTAAGCTGTGCCGGTATCCCGGGACGCGTCGGATAAAACACCAGCCCGGTGGACGTGATTTTTTTGCAGTTCCCTGAAAATCGTCTGAGCTGCGGCATCCTTTCCCATCATGCCGATGAGATAGGTCTCTGCTCCAAGCCTTGCGGCACCCACTGCCTGGTTAGCTCCCTTGCCGCCTGGCGACTGCATGATTTTTTCTGCGGTCAGGTTTTCTCCTGTCACAGGCAGATGGGGAAGGAAGAGATTGCAATCCATGTTGATTCCGCCGACGACAATGAGTTTTTGGCCCATCCCTTTCTGAGGCGGGGGCTGGGTACTGCCGCGCGGCAAGATCTTTATCCGCAGATCATCATCCGGCGGTGCGGCTTTTGCGTGCGCATCGAGTCGGTTAAGGATCTGGCTGCTTATCTCTGCTGCATAGAGCGGCCAATTGATCCAGGCCGTGGTAATCCTGCTGGAGAAATCACCTGGATCCTCTTTGCTGCCGAGACAGGCCAGTGAGACATCCTGTGGTATACGCACTCCATGGCTGCGCAGCTCTTCCTGCGTAAGAGCTGCAGTCTCCCAATCCGAACAGAGGATGGCCGTGCATTCTTTCGGCAGCCAGAAGGACGGCGGTGCGTCCAGCACTTCCGCATCAAGGACCTTTCCAGCAGGCAGCTGGGCCTCTTGCAACGCCCGCTCGTATCCTTTGGGCCAGAGCCTACTCCCGTCTTTACTGATTCCCAGGATATGACGATGGCCGAGCGAGAGGAGATAGTTTATCATGTGATAAGCGGCCTCTTCTTTGATGGAGGGCAGGGGGATCGCTGCGGGACTTTTTTGGCTTGTCGGCCAGAAAATGGGGAGACTGGAGGCTGCTGCTGTGAGCGATCGGGGTGGGTCCTTGGTCAGAGCCAGGATCGCTTCTGCATGCTGTTGCTTGATGGTATCCATGAGGTATGCTTGCGCATCCGAGGCGTAGGGCAGGACCAGCAGAGCATAGCCGCTCTTGGCAAATTCTTTTGTCAGAGCTGACAGGAAACACATGCTGTCTGTATTGTCGATATCGGTCACGATTCCCACGATCCTGCTTTGCCGTGCGTGTTCCTGCAGGATTTCCTGGTAGGGGCGATACTGATATTTTTCGATGATTGCCAGGACTTTTTGCCGGGTACTGTCCCGGATGCCCTTGTCCTTATGGTGAATGACTTTTGAGACAGTGGCTGGTGATACCCCGGCCATTTCGGCGATATCCCTGATGTTCAAGGTGTTTCCCTCCTTTCTTGTTTAATTTGAGAAACAGTTTTCATAAAACTATTTCTTTTTAAATGATGATGTCATTGTATCGCATTTTACGCGTTTTGTCAATTTTTTCTTATCAATCATATTTGTTTTGGCGCATTGGGACGAGAAGAATTTTCCTGTGAGTCTGGGGATGACGGTGCGCGAAACAGGTATTGCGGGAGCGATATATACTACGGGCAGCAAAAGGCCCCATAAACCGATTGGTTTACGGGGCCTTGCAGAAGATTCGGGATATCAGGCGTAGTACATGCTGGCACTGATGGAATTGGCCAGTTCTTCCTTGCTCATATCCTTGAGGTTCTTGGGTTCCTGTTCATAAGAACGGATGCGGTTCTTGATGAACTGAGTATCGATGTTGCCCGTGCGGAAGCAGATATCCTTGAGGATCTTCTTGTGCAGGGAGACCGTGGTCTTGACGCCGTCGATGCGGAATTCATTGAGGGCACGCTGCATGATCTTGATGGCATCGCCGCGTGTACGGCCATGCACGATGATCTTGGCAATCATGGAATCGTAGTATGGCTCAATGGCAAGACCGGCGGTTACGCCGCTGTCGAAACGGACACGCGGCCCGCTCGGTTCGTGCATGAAGTGGATCTGTCCCGGCGACGGCATGAAGTTATTTTCCGGGTCTTCCGCGTTGATGCGGCATTCAATGGCATGGCCTTTGAAATGGATATCATCCTGAGCAATGTCCAGGGGATCTCCCGAGGCAATACGGATCTGGGTACGCACGAGATCGATGCCAGTGACGGCTTCGGTGATGCCGTGTTCTACCTGGATGCGCGGATTGATTTCCATGAAATAGAATTCATTGTTTGAGAGGTCGAGCAGGAATTCCACCGTGCCGATATTGGAGTAATGGACACTCTTGGCCGCTTTGACCGCCAGGTTGCCGACACGTTCACGCATGTCCTGTGTCAGTGCGATGGATGGCGATTCTTCGAGCAGTTTCTGGTTGCGGCGCTGGATGGAGCATTCGCGTTCGCCAAGATGGATCACTTCGCCGTAATTATCGGCGACGATTTGCACTTCGATGTGGCGGGAGCGTTCGATATAATGCTCGAAATAATACTTGGTTTTCGTGACATCGACGAGGTAATCAAGGATATTGCGCAGGTCTTTTTCGTCGTGTGCCACGCACATGCCTTTGCCGCCGCCGCCCGCAACCGGCTTCAGGATGACGGGGTAGCCAACTTCAGCGGCCGCTTCGATAGCCTCTTCCTTGTCGTGGAGCGGGTCGCTGCCCTTGGCCATGGGGATGCCCGATGGGGCGATGGAGGCACGTGCCACATCCTTGTCGCCGACAAGGCGGATGGTCTCCGGCATCGGTCCAATCCAGGTCAAGCCGATGCTCGTGACCTGCTCTGCGAAATCGGCGTCTTCGGAGAGGAAGCCATAGCCGGGATGGATGGCATCGGCATCCATATCGATGGCCGCGCGCAGGATGGCTGTCTTGTTGAGGTAGCTGTCCGAGGCGTCTGCGCCGCCGACACAGACTTTATGATCCGCCAGCTGTACGTGCAGCGCATTGGCATCGGCTTCGGAGTAAATGGCAATCGTCTCAATATCGAGTTCCTGGCAGGCACGGATGATGCGCACTGCGATTTCACCGCGATTGGCGATCAGGATGCGTTTGAACATGGAAGAACCCCCTTCAGTTTACAATATATCTATATTTCGTCTTATTTCATCGTCATTCGTAAAACATCAGATTCTATAACCTGCTGCTAATTTTCGAACATGAATAGATTCTAGCATATGCGTCTAAGAATTGCAATAATAACCATGAAGAATTGTATCAATAGCATGAAAGAATAATTAATACATGTATACAAAGCCATGATGGCAGGCGGCGGGCTTTCGATGTATAATAAAGGCATCATTTGTTTGTGGAGGATGAGGATGACAGATATCGTAGCGGAGAAGCTCAAATTGCTGCCGGAGAGTCCCGGCGTTTATATCATGAAAGATGAACACGGCCACATCATCTATGTGGGGAAAGCCGTGGTCCTCAAGAATCGCGTGCGTCAGTATTTCCAGAACAATCGCAGCCATACGCCGAAGGTCCGGGCCATGGTCTCTCATGTAGCCGATTTTGAGATTATCATGACGCATACGGAAGTCGAGGCCTTGATCCTCGAATGCAATCTCATCAAGAAGCATCGTCCGCGTTACAACATCAGTCTCAAGGACGATAAGAGCTATCCGTATGTCAAGGTCACAGTGGGGGAGGAATATCCGCGTGTTTTCCTGACCCATCGAGTACAGAAGGATGGCGCGCGTTATTTCGGTCCATATACGAATGTCACGGCTGTGCATGAGAGCTTGAAACTCCTGCGCCGCTTGTTCCCGCTGCGCACCTGCCGCCATCTGCAGGAGCGCCCGTGCCTGGAGTATCACATCCGCCGCTGCCTGGCGCCGTGTGCGGGCAAGGTCACGAAGGAAGAATACGATGCGATGATTCGCGCCGTGCTGCTCTTCCTGGAAGGACGTACAGAGGATGTGGAGCGCGAACTCGCGCAGCGCATGGCGAAGGCTGCGGAAGCGTATCATTTTGAAGTGGCCGCGCGCCTGCGCGATCAGCTTCAGGCTGTGAAGAAGGTGGCAGAGAAGCAGAATATTGTCACGGGAGCCGGCAACCAGGATGCGGTCGGCATGGCTCGTTCGGAAATTGGCGTCTGTGTGCAGATCTTTTTCATCCGAGCCGGCAAGATGATCGGGCGTGAGCATTTCCTGCTGCAGGGCAGCGAGGAAGAGAGCGACGAGGACATCCTCACGGCCTTCCTGCAGCAGTATTACCATCGTGCGACGTTCATCCCGCAGGAAGTCCTGTTGCCGATGGCCTTGCCGGAGGCAGAGCGGGAACTCCTCGAAGCATTCCTGCAGGAGAAGAAGCAGCAGGGGAAAGTCAACCTGCTTTGCCCGCAGCGCGGCACGAAGCATGATATCGTGGCGATGGCTGCCAGCAATGCTGAAAAATATCTAGCGGATGAGGCTGCACGCATCAAGCGGGCCAATGAACAGACGCTCGGAGCGGTGGAAGAACTTGGCCGGTATCTCGGTCTCAAGACGCCGCCTCATCGCATGGAATGTTTCGATATCTCACATATCCAGGGCTCAGAGACGGTAGCGTCCATGGTTGTCTTTGAGGGCGGCCTGCCGAAGAAATCAGCTTATCGCCGCTTCAAGATCCGCAGTACGGAGGGCAAGCCGGATGATTTCCTCTCGATGCGTGAGGTGACGACGCGGCGTTATGTCGGCTTGCCGGAGGATGAACTCCCGGACCTCATCGTCATTGATGGCGGCAAGGGGCAGCTTTCATCGGCACTTGAGATCATCCGCGGTGCCGGTCATAAGGATGTGCCGGTCGTGGGGCTGGCAAAACAGTTTGAACTCGTATTCACCGAGGGGAATCCCGAGCCTGTTGTCCTGCCGCGCCATAGTCAGGCACTCTATCTCATCCAGCGTATCCGTGATGAGGCGCATCGTTTTGCCATCACATACCATCGCAAACTGCGCGGCAAGCGCAATCTCGTTTCCATCCTGGATCATATTGTCGGCATCGGTCCAAAGAGGCGTCAGGCGCTGCGGTCACATTTTGGCTCTTTGGCGCGCATCAAGGAGGCAGATGTTGAGGAGCTGGCTGCTGTGGATGGCATGAACAGGCCTGCTGCCGAGGCGGTCTATCAGTTCTTCCAGACCAGGAAGGAATGGCGCGGCGGGCACCTGACTTTGTGAGTCACAGGAAATCGCCGGGGCTATTGGCATGGAGGTGTGCATATGATTGATGAACATGAATGGCGCAGTGTCCTGCAGGTCGTGGAAGACGGGACGTTTTCGGCAGCGGCTCGTCACCTCTTCCTTTCTCAGCCTTCGCTTTCGCAATGCATCAAGAAGATTGAAGGGGAACTGGGACAGCCGCTTTTCGACCGCAGCCAGACGCCGCTCGCGCTCACACCAGCCGGGCGTATCTATGTGCGGGAAGCCCGCCGCCTGGCTGCCGTGGCAAGAGAGATGAAAAAAGCCGTCGAGGATCTGTCGTCGCTGCAGACGGGTAGGCTGATCATCGGCAGTTCGCATACGCGTTCGTTCTGTTATCTCGCACCACAGCTCGTTTCGTTCCATCGCATGTTCCCGGGCATCGAGCTGAATGTCCTCGAAGGCAGTGTCGTGCAGCTCCGGGAGTACGTCCGGCAGGGCAAGGTGGATTTTGCCCTGCTTTACGCGCCCTTGCCGGAACGGGAATTTTCTTTCCTTTCCCTGCTGGATGAACATGTCTGCCTGGCGGTCCCGCTGGATCATCCTCTGGCTGTTCCGTATCATGGGATCCAGCCGCTGCCGTGGCCTGTGATTTCCTTTGCAGAACTCCAGGGCCTGCCGTTCATTCCTTTGAAGGCGAGTCGCCAGATGGCCGCCGTGTACCAGAAGCTCTGCAGCCAGAACGATACGCAGCCTCAAGAGGTCTTTGTGGCCGATTCCATCATCGGTGCCATGCGGCTGGCTTCTCTGGGCATGGGGGCGACCCTGGCCACGGATATGATGACAGAGACTCCGATGGGCGGGGGGCAGCTTTTATATTTTTCGCTGTCCGAATACGTGGAGCCACGCCATCTTGTGGCGGCATACGGCAGACGCCAGCCGCTTTCTCATGCGGCGCGGGAATTCATTCGTCGTTTGCAGGAATCATGAAGGAATGATTTGATTTTCGCCTCATTGTCTCGCGATCGATCCGTGTTTTTACTTATATATGGTTATTCTTTAGGGGTATTGGATTTTCCAATACTCCTTATAAGCATGTTGTATTTTTCGATAGTTTTCCTTAATGATAAAATAGCATCAAGCAAACAGATTTCAAGAGGGATGCAAGGCGTTTATCTTGCAGTGGGGAGTTTAGGAGGAAGAGCCATGTCAAAAGAGATTTCAAGGCGTACCTTCATCAAGGGGGCGGCTGCAGCCGGCGTCGTGTTGGCAGCCGGCAGCTATTTTACCTGGAATGGCCGCAATATCCCGGAAAAGGTACAACAGGGCAATGTGACGTATGATGTGCTGATCATTGGCAGCGGCGGTGCCGGGATGCGTGCCGCGCTGGCTGCGGCCGAAAATAAGGAGTTGAAGGTAGCCGTGATGACGAAGCTCATCCCGACGCGTTCGGCTTCCACCATGGCTCAGGGTGGCATGAACGGCGTCACAGGCGTTACGGATCCGGCTGATTCCGTAGAATCGCATGTATTTGATACGGTCAAGGGCGGCGATTATCTCAGTGACCAGGATGCCGTAGAATACTTTGCCGAACGGGCCGGAGCAAACATCTACGAAATGGATTATATGGGATATCCGTACAACCGGCAGGCGGATGGCTCGTTCCATCAGCGCAAGATGGGCGGTTCGTCGCATGCGCGTGCGGCGTATTTCGAGGACCGTGCCGGCCATGCGATGGTGCATACACTGTTCGAGCAGTGCCTGGCGCACGATATCGATTTCATCTCAGAATGCCAGATGTTGGAAATCTCGATGGGCGGTGAGGACAAGAAGCAGCTCAATGGCGTTATCGCCATGGACATGCGGACGGGCAATATCCTGGGTATCCCTGCCAAGACAGTCCTGATTGCGACAGGCGGCTACGGGCGTGCCTACTGGATCCGTACCTCTAATCCGTACAGTTCCACCGGCGACGGCATCGTAGCCGGCATGAAGGCGGGCATCCCGTTCAAAGATCCGGAAATGGTACAGTTCCATCCGACTGGCCTGGCCGTCAATGGTGTCCTGCTGTCAGAATCCAGTCGTGCAGAAGGTGCCTTGCTGATCAACAAGAACGGGGAGCGCTTCATGAAGAAGTATGCACCGGAACGCATGGAGCTGGCAACGCGCGATATCGTTGCCCGGGGGATTGCGACGGAGATCGAGGAGGGGCGCGGTATCGGCGAAGGTATTCATGCCGGTGTATACCTCGATTTCACGAAGATCCCGCCGGCACGCATCCATGAGCGCCTGGGGCAGGTTTATGATCTTGCACGCCGTTTTGCCGGCGTCGACATCACGAAGGAACCGGTACTCATCAGTCCCACCTGCCATTATTCCATGGGCGGCCTCGAGATGGCCGATTTCCATACGGGAGAATCGCGTGTGCCGGGCATTTATGTGGCCGGTGAATGCAGCTGTGTCTCGATCCATGGCGCTAATCGGCTGGGTGCCAATTCCCTCTCGGAAGTCCTGGTATTCGGACATACGGCTGGCGATGGTGCTGCGGCTTATGCCAAAGCTCATTCGTATGCCGGTTCCCAGCAGGGGCTGCAGGCAGACTGCCAGAAATGGCTCAATCATTTTGATGAAGTTACGCATCGGGCACATCTCGGCAACTACACGGTGCCGGAACTGCGCGATGCCATGGTCAATACCATGTGGTTCAAGGTCGGTGTTTATCGCGATGAGCAGCATCTGCAGGAGGCTGCTCAGGAGTTGCAGGCATTGGAGCAGGCATATCAGTCCGTATACGTCGGAGATACCTCACACGTCTACAATACGGCCTTTGAACAGTATGTAGAACTCGGGAATCTGCTGCAGGTTTCTCATGCCATCGTACAGGGTGCCATTGCCCGCAAGGAGAGCCGCGGCGGTCATTCACGCCGCGATTATCCGCAGCGCAACGATAAGGATTTCCTCAAGCACACCTTGATCTTCAAGGATGAAAATGGCTGGCACACGGAATACAAGGATGTTGTCATCACCAAGTATCCGCCGAAAGAAAGGAAGTACTGATATGGACGCCAAACTCAGAATCCACCGTTTTGTTGAGGGGCGCAAATGGATCCAGGATTACATGGTCACGGTCAAGACGGGCATGACCATCCTCGAAGCCTTGACAGAAATCAAGGAACATCAGGATCCGACGCTCTCCTTTACCTGTTCCTGCCGTTCGAGCATCTGCGGGGCCTGTGCCGTACGCGTCAACGGCAATGCAGAGCTCGCCTGTGAGATCCTTGTGGAGAAACTCCTGGAACGTTATGAAACGGATACGCTGACCATTGAACCGTTGGGGAATTTCCGCGTGATCCGGGACCTCATTGTTGACTGGGATCCTAAATATGCGCGACTGAAGAAAGTGCGCCCAGTCCTGGCGCCCAAGCAGGAATTCACGGCAGAAACAGGCTGCAAGCAGTCTCCAGCTGATTTTGACAAATACAAGAAATACGCAGGCTGCATCCTTTGCGGTTCTTGTGTTTCGGAGTGCAATAAGAATACGTTGAACCAAAAGGATTTCCTGGATCCGTTTGCTTTTGTCAAAGCAGAGAAATTGGTGGCAGACAGCCGGGAGCGCAGCCCGGAGGAGCATCTCAAGGCGGTCATCGCTGCCGGACTCTGGCGCTGCTTCAATTGCCAGGAATGCACAGCGAAATGCCCCAAAGGGCTGGATCCCGCCGGTGCCATCGAGAAACTCAAGGCGGAGACCTTCCGGCATGGTCTGGACGACAATGTCGGAGCCAGACATGCCAAAGCAATCTATGATGATATCCAGGAATTCGGAACGCTCGATGAATCGAAGCTCAACATCAAATCGGAAGGTTTTTTCCTGGCATCCCTGCGCGCACCCATGGCCCTGCGTCTCATGCATGTCGGCAAGATGAATCCACTCGAGACGCATCCGGTCAATCCGGAAATCGATACGGTCCGCAAACTCGTGAAAGCGGCAGAATCTGCATCGCAAGAGGAATGAGAAAGAGAGGAACAAGACCATGGAATTTGCATTATTCCCAGGCTGCGTCTTAAAGGGAGCTGCAGCTGAGGCAGAACAATCGCTTCATAAGGTTTGTGAAGCTCTTGGCATCCAGCTGACGGAAATACCGAATTGGACCTGCTGCGGAGCGTCGCACGCTCAAGGGGTCAATGATCTGGCTGCCCTGGCCGTCAATGCCCGCAATATCTCGCTGGCCGAACACATGGGTCTCGATATCATGACCGTCTGCAATACCTGCACACTGCAGCTCCGGACGGCAAAATACCGTCTGGATCACGATGAGAAACTCAAGGAACAGGTCAATGGCCTCCTGCAGGAAGCCGGCCATCCGTATCCATATCAGGGAACGAGCAAGATCACGCATTTCCTCTGGGTACTCGATGAACATCCGGAGCTGCTGGATGGCAGGGTCACGGATGCCCTGCACGGCATCCGTGTCGCTTCCTACTATGGCTGCCATATCCTGCGTCCGCAGGAAATCATGGATCATGGGGATGGCAAGCATCCGGACTATTTCGAACGATTGGTACGGCGCTTCGGTGCGGAACCCGTCTGGTTTGATGCCAATCGTCTCTGCTGCGGCTTCCATGCGCAACTGGCTGCAGAACACGATGTACTCGTGCGCACAGGGCAGATCGTGCAGAGTGCGGATAAAGCCGGTGCCGATGTCATTGTGACGCCATGCCCGCTCTGCCAGATGCAGCTTGACATGTATGAACCGGAAGGGCGCGATGCCGTTCAATCGCAAGCGGAAATTCCCGTACTGCATTTGCAGCAGCTCATCGGCTTTGCCCTGGGCATGAGCAAAGAGGATATGGGCTTTTCACGCCATGTTTCCGCTCAGCGCAAGTGGAAGATCGGCTGATTGATGTTCGTTTAGGGGAGGAGAAATCATATCGACAGGGACCCTGCATTCTTCCAGAAAAACGTGTATAATGGAGACAGGTTTTCCCTAGAGAAAGGATTTTTCTATGAAACAGCGCGAGAAACGAATCGATCTCCATGTCCATTCCCTGGTATCGGATGGCAGTTATACACCGGCAGGGCTGGCAAAGCTGGCCCGGGAGCGAGGCCTGGCAGCATTTTCCCTGACGGATCATGACAATATCGCCGGTGATGAAGAGGCTGCAGAAGCAGCACGTCGGGAAGGTGTGGATTTTATTCCCGGCATGGAACTTACCGTTGAATTTGAGAACCGCAAACTCCATATCGTCTGTCTGGGCTTTGATCCAGAACAGCCGGATTTCCAATCGTTCTATCGCCGCATGCGGGCGACGAAAGAAGCCAAGATCCCTGAGATCATCCAGTATATTGCGCAGCAGGGCATCGACATCTCACTGGAGAAAGTCAAGCCGTTTGCTTATGGCAAAGTACTCGACCGTTATGCCATCATGCGTTATCTTGTTTCCCTGCATCTTTACGACCATGCGCAGCCGCTCTGGGACAATTATCTCGATCCGGCCGTGCGGCTCTTGGATCTGGAGGTCAATATCACGGCAGATGAGGCTCTTCCTGTCATCCATAAGGCAGGCGGTGTGACCTCGCTGGCTCATTTCCATAAGAAGATTGGCTTCAAAGGCTTTTCGCGGCTGGAGCAGGAAACGGCCATCCTGCATCTCCATCAGCTCGGGCTTGACGGTATGGAACGCTGGTATCCGAATTACACGGCAGAAGACGCCGCTTTTGCAGGCTATATGATTGAGAAATACAAACTGCTGCCGACGGGCGGCACGGATTTCCATGGTTCCAACCGACCGGAGATCGGACTGGGGACGGGCATCGATAATAATATCTTCATTCCTGATGCATACCTTACCGGAGTCCGTGCGGCCTGCAAGAAAATTTCTGGACAGGAGCAGGAAAAGCAGGTGGATGAGGCGAATTAATACTTGTGAAATTCTTCAGGATGTTCATGTTTTTGGCATCTGAGGCTGCTGAAAACATTTTCACGCTTCATCAATATGATGAGAATTTCTATTGGTAGATATCGTAATGACAAGGAGGCTGAATCATGAAAGTTTGGGTTTGCACTGTTTGTGGCTGGATTTACGACGAAGCGAAAGGCGATCCGGATTATGATCTCGCACCGGGTGTACCGTTTGCAGATCTGCCGGATGATTTCGTTTGCCCGCTTTGCGGCGTAGGCAAGGATATGTTCGAGGAGCAGTCCTGACGATAGCCCGTCTCCCTGAGAGAGGGCGGGGAGCCAGGACGGCTCCCTTTTTTGTCGCCATTGTCTTTTTGGTATAGATAAGCATTCCAATAAGTATGGATAATGGAATGATAAAATGTACACAAAATCCATTGATTTTTGACAATCATTTTGTTATAATTTACACGTAATGAATCATAAATCTGATGCATAACGTGTGGGCATTCCGGAAGCGGGTTCCTGCCTTTGTGCGCAGAAGAACGCTTTCAAGTCATAAGGAGGCAATTTATTATGAAGGTAACAGTTGTTGGCGCAGGTAATGTTGGTGCAACAGTCGCAAACGTGCTTGCCACGAAGAAGTTCTGCAGCGAGGTTGTTCTGGTTGATATCAAAGAGGGTGTTCCTCAGGGCAAGGCCATGGATATCATGCAGACGGCACATATGCTGAACTTTGATACGACGGTAACGGGTGTCACGGCTCTGCCGAACGACCCGGAAGGCTATGCTCCGACGGCTGGCTCTGACGTCATCGTTGTAACCTCTGGCATGCCGCGTAAACCGGGCATGAGCCGTGAAGACCTCATTGGTGTCAACGCCAAGATCGTTAAGAGTGTTGTCGACCAGGCTCTCAAATATTCTCCGAACGCTTACTTCATCATCATTTCCAACCCGATGGATGCCATGACGTTCCTGACGCTGAAAGACACGAAGCTTCCGCGCAACCGCATCCTTGGCCAGGGCGGCATGCTCGACAGCAGCCGTTTCCGTTATTTCCTCGCACAGGCTCTGACGAAAGCCGGCTATCCGGCTACGCCGGCTGATGTCGATGGCATGGTCATCGGCGGCCACAGCGACAAGACGATGGTCCCGCTCGTCAGCTATGCTACGCTGCGCGGCATCCCTGTAACGCAGCTCCTCAGCAAGGAAGCTCTTGATGATGTTGTTGCCAATACGAAGGTTGGCGGTGCTACGCTGACGAAGCTCCTTGGTACGTCCGCATGGATTGCACCGGGTGCTGCTGCTGCTGCCATGGTCGAGGCTATTGCTCTCGATGCCAAGAAGCTCATCCCGTGCTGCGTATACCTCGAAGGCGAGTATGGCGAGAAGGATCTCTGCATCGGCGTACCGTGCATCCTCGGTAAGAACGGTCTCGAGAAGATCGTCGAGATCAAGCTCGATGGCGAAGAGAAGGCTAAATTCGAAGAGAGCGTTCAGGCTGCTCGCAACACGAACGCAAAACTCGGCGATGCCCTCAAATAATCGCTTTTTGGTCAGTCTGTCACTGGCATGATAAAAGTCCCTGCTTCGGCGGGGGCTTTTCTTGTATCAGGCTCCATGGACGCAAAATGAATTTTGGCATAGCAAAGGCCCGACCGGTTCTTGCCGGAAGGGCCTTTTGCATCTGCAGGAAGACTGTGTTTCAGCGCAATCCCTGCAGGATCTTATAAAGTTCTGCTTTCATGGTTTCAATCTCGTCCGGCGCCAGTATGACACCTTCTTCGGCCAGATGACAGCCCATCTGTTTCGGTACATTCCTGGCCTGCTCTTTGAGCTTCAGGCCGGCTTTTGTCAAAATGGCATTTACGACGCGCTCATCTTCCGTACTGCGTCGGCGTTCGATGTAGCCGAGTTGTTCGAGTTTCTTGAGTACGGGTGTCAAAGTGCCGGAATCAAGATAGAGGCGATGCCCGAGATCCCGCACTGATATTTCCTTTTTTTCCCAGAGTACCATCATGGTCACATACTGCGTATAGGTCAAGCCGATGGCCTTGAGGAAGGGATGATAAGCCGCCACGATTTTGCGGGCACAGGCATATATGGGAAAGCAGAGCTGCTTATCAAGCAAGAGCAAATCATCTTCGTGTTTTTGAGTCATATGATATCCTTTCTGCGATTCATGATAAGAAACCTTTTATTTATATCATGCATTTGTTTTTTTATTATAGCAAATTTTCCCGAGAACCGTAAATAAAATTTTTAAAAATTATATTTTACAAAATCAGTTTAGTTACCCATCTATGGCGAAACAACAAAAATCGGCGCATGGATTCGTGTGCCGATTTTTGCTGCTTTTATGGTGTTTTGTGGATGACCGGCCCTATGCTATAATAAAGACGAAATCTGTATTTGAGAACGGGGGATTGCCATGCGAGAAGATGCGGATTATATGAGGATGGCGCTTGAGGAGGCTCAGAAGGCATACGATCTCGGTGAGGTCCCGATTGGTGCGGTGCTGGTGGATGCGTCTGGAGAAGTCGTGGCACGCGGACATAATATGCGCGAGATCTGGCGGGATGCCACAGCGCATGCTGAAATGATTGCCATTCGCGAGGCCTGTGAGAAACTCAGCCGCTGGCGCCTTTCAGGACTCACTTTGTATGTGACGATTGAGCCGTGTCCGATGTGTGCCGGTGCCATTGTCATGAGCCGAGTGGATCGCGTGGTTTACGGCAGTACCGATGCCAGAGCCGGAGCTTGTGAATCGGTATTCAATATCCCAGGCAATCCGATGCTCAATCATCGTCCGGAGATGACGGCCGGTATCCTGCAGGAGGAATGCGCGGGCATCATGAAACGTTTCTTCAAAGAGCGGCGGGAGAAACGGAAACATGAGAAACAGGAGCGACAGGAAAAGCTTTGTTCTCAGCGTGAGGGAGTGGAGTGCTGCGTCAGCCATTGACTCCAGCTCACCACAAAATCCTGGCCGCGTGTATCTTTGATGTACATGCTGAATTGCTCGAGCTCTGGCAGATAGCCGGTCTGCACGAGGTCAGCACCGCCGAGGGCTTTCTGGTGGGCTGCTGCCTCTGCTGCCGATATGCCGGGAATCTCGAGCAGCTCGTACAGGGTCATGAAAGTGGTCGTACGGCCCTGGCCGGCTTGGCAGTGGAAGAAGAGCCAGCCGTGCTTCTGGGGCAGGCTGCGGTAAAAGGCGACGAAATCATCGATGGCCTGCGGTTCGGGCCAGCTCATATCCGTGGCGGCAAAGCGTTGGTAGCCGTAGCCAAAAGTACGCGCGAGATGGCGTTCCGTTGCCCAGTCGCTGACGGTTGCAGCAAAAGGGGCTGCGATGGCTTTTTGGTCGGCATTGCCCATGGGCGTGGCGATGACTTCGGTGTGCAGCACGGCAGCGAGCTGCTGCCGTTCACGTCTTTCCACTTCGGCAGCTTGAAGGCCGCGATTGGCTGCATTTTTTTCCGTATGCCAGCTTACAGCGGCACCATTGAGGAAGCCGTGAGATTCCTGCCGCAGATCGATGATCCAGAGTGAGGTGCCATCCTTGCATCCAAGCGCTTCGGGCAACGATCTCAGTGCAGCGGGGACAGGCTGGCTGCCACCGGCAATTTGCAGTTCTTTGTCGATGCGGAAATGATGCGGCATGATGGCGGCAGGGTCTGCGTCAAGACGCCAGGCTGCCTGGGCAAGAATGTGGCGTTCACTGGAAAAAATAAGGATGAATACCGAGAAAAGCAAGAGGATGAAGGCTGGGCGTGTTATTTTCTGCATCGTGCATATTCCTTTCTGTGCGTGGGCAGCAAATTTTCTTGTATTTCAAGTATAAAATAAAATGCAGCGCCTGTCAGCTTGCCATTGGAGGATAGATGTGATTGCCAGTTTTCTGGGACATGAATGCAAAAATATAACGGTATCCCGTCGCGTGCATTGAGTGCAGACGGGATACCGTTTTTTAGGCCAGGTGATTTACTTCCAGCCCAGTTTCTGACGCTGTGCTTCCATATCGGCTACGATTTCTTTGCCCAGGGCGATGGGGTCGGTATTGACATGCATGACGGCACCGAGCGTGGCTTTCGTATCGTGTTTGAGGAAGTTCTCGACGTTCGTGGAACCCTGTACCGGTGGTTCGACGCAATGATAGGAGTCGATGCCGAAGAGACGGAAAGCCAGCGAGGCATCGAGTCCTTTCTCGTTGGACCATTCGGGGCTAGAGAAGGCGTAGGGCATGTCCTTGATGGCGATGCCGGCCACCGCTGCAATACCGCCGAGGATGGCAGAAGAACGCGTGTTGTCGACGCATTCGCCGACGTGCCAGACGGGGGGCAGGTCGTGTTCTTCGAGGAAAGCTTTGAGGGATGCACCGGCTTCGTTGCGCCCTTTCTTGCTGCAAAGCCCCATCTTGAGCAGAGGGAAGGATGCACAGCCGTTGGTCAGGATCAGGATGTTGTTCTTGAGGAGGGTCTTGGCGACATCCAAAGTAGCGCGTTCATAGATGACGCGTGGATTGGAGCAGCCGACAATGTTGCAGATGCCGCGAATGCGTCCGTCCTTGAGTGCGTCATAGAGATCGCGGAAGCCGTGGAACTGTTCGGCAACATTTTCCCCAGTGAAGCCGACTTCAGCCGTGACTTCGTACTGCGGGATGTGTACAGGGATATCGCGGCGTTCGGCATAGCTTTCGATTGCACGCGTAATGATCTTGCGGGCCAGTTTTTCCGTATCTTCGACATTGGCATGGTGATGGTCGTATGCGTAGTGTTCGGCACCTGGCAGACGGGCGTTGTCACTCGTCGTGATGACGGTCGTCTTGAAGCAGCGTGCCACATCCATGATGGAGGGGTAGACATCCTGGACGTCGGCACACCAGAGGTCGAGCGCCCCGGTGCCGAGAACGAGTTCTGCACCGACCGCATTGGAAAGCGGGATGACATTCTCATAACGGTACATGGCGGCAAGGCAGGAACAGCAGACACCATAGAACTGGATGCCTTCGGCACCGTGCTGCTTGGCGAGGGCAATCATTTCCGGCGTGCGGCCGACGCGGACAATCTCGCTGACGAGGGTCGGCAGATGACCGTGTACGGCAATGTTGACCCAGCCCTTCTTGAGTGCGCCGATGTTGATTTTCGAGGTGGCGCGATGTCCATTGCCAAAGAGGACATCGGTGCCGATGTTCGCAGCCATGACACCCGTGAAACAGAAAGCCAGGCCGCAGCGCAGGAATTCCTGCATGAGGCTTTCCCAATCGCCATCCGTGCCGATGCCCGTGCGGTGGTAGGCGTCGAATACTTCATTATAGGCGCTGATGGGGATGATATCGAGCTTGTCCCATACGTCCTGGCGTTCCTTTGGTGCCATGACACGGATGGTCTTGTAGTCATCGGGGACGGCACGGCTGAGGTCTTCGAGCAGGATATCCGCGAGCTGGCCGGTGAGTTCCTGGGCGCTCTTGCTTTCCGTCTCAAGCCCGAAAGCCTGGCAGACGGTGCGCAGCTTCTTTTCGCCGAGGATGGGCAGCTTCAGGCGGCCTTCGGCAACGAATTTCATCGAGAGCAGGACTTCGCGGGCATGTGCGCCGTGCTGGGCAACACCTGCTGCAGCACTGCGCAGCAGATTGCGGGCGACGATGAGGTCGGCATCGGCACCGCAGACCCCGCGCGGACTCTTCTTCGTGATCTTGCATGGACCCATATTGCAGTTCTTGCAGCAGACGCCGGCAAGGCCAAACGTACACTGCGGCTTTTGCTGGTCAAACCGGTCAAAGATGGTCTCCTGGCCAATCTGTCCCATGTAGCGCAGCATCTCACGTACAGCCGGATCCGGTGTTTTTTCCAGGACATCGTCCTTTGAGACGAAAGTCTTGCGATAGGCTGCGATGGCTTCCATGTAATCATTGACGCCGACTTCATGATGCTCTCCTGGTGCATGGACGTGCGTGCGCCAGTCCGGATGCTCGCCAGGCTGCAGCGGATCATCATCATGGTGATGATGGTGGTGATGGTGGTGTTCCTGTCCATGATGATGCGTGTGGCCATCGTGGTTATGGGAAAAGGTTTCTTCTGACATGATGGGCTCTCCTATTCTTTGCTTTCGTTGTCAAAACTAAAAACATACTTTACAGATATATTTTACATATTTATAATACTGTAAAGTGTCCTGGTTGTCAAATGTCTTTTATCCCGGTACAGACAGGTTGTGGAAAAAGCTGCAGGAATCCGGAACATTGTCCGTGCAATCTTTTTGCACATATATTATAATGAAAACGACTGGCTGCATGGCTGGCAGCAGGATGATGAAGATAAATGAGGTGATACTGTCAAGATGGATATTACGATGACTTATCTGTTGAACAGCGGCTTTCTCGTGCGTGCGGGACGTACGCTGCTGGTCTTTGATGATTACAGGGATCCAGGGCATGCCGTGGACAAGGCTGTGGCAGCGGATGATTATGACCAGCTCTATATTTTTGCCTCTCATGCGCATTTCGACCATTTTGATCCGCATATCGGTCTTTATGAGGATGCGGCGACTCAATATATTTTTGGCTATGATATCCGCCATACGAAAGGAGTGCGCGCATTCCCACAGGATAAGGTGCAGTTCCTTTCCACTTACAGCCATTGGGAGGATGAGGATCTGTCTGTGGAATCGTTTGATTCGACGGATGCGGGAGTATCCTTTCTCGTGACCTTGAAGCATGAAGGCTGCCGCATCTTCCATGCCGGAGATTTCAATTGGTGGGATTGGGATGGCGAAGACAGCGAGACGAGGAAGCTGGCCGAGAATGCTTTTCGCAAGCAGATGAAGAAACTGCAGGGGCTGCAGGCCGATGTCGCGTTCTTCCCTGTGGACGGACGTCTCGGCAAACAGCTGGACAAAGGTGCCAGGGAGTTCTGTGCGGCAACGGATATCAAGGCTCTGGTGACGATGCACTCAGTGGGCTATCCGGCCTGGCAACCGCCTGCCGGCTTTTTCCGGCCGGGCCATGAAGTGCCGGTATGGTCGCCGCGCGAACCGGGAGAAAAGAATGTCCTGCGCGCTGGCAGGCTATTGAAATGACAGGAGGAGATGGGGTAAAATGAAGAAGATGCTTATGATGCTGCTGGCATTGACGCTTCTCTTGACGGGAGGATGCCTGGCGGCAGGAAACAGTAACGCAACATCATCAGCCAACGGAGGAGAGAAACACATGGCAAATCGCATTGCAGTATTTGAGACGAACCAGGGGAATTTTGAGATCGAGCTTTTCGAGGACAAGACGCCGATCACGACGAAGAATTTCATTGACCTTGCCCAGAAGGGCTTTTATGATGGCGTCATCTTCCATCGCGTCATCGATGGCTTCATGATCCAGGGCGGTGACCCGACGGGAACCGGTACGGGTGGCCCGGGCTATACGATCGAGGACGAATTCGTCAACAGCCTGCGCTTCACGGGAGAAGGCATCCTGGCTATGGCCAATACGGGCAGACCGCATACGGGCGGCAGCCAGTTCTTCATCACGCTCGACAAGACGCCTTGGCTCGATGGCCATCATACGATCTTCGGCAAGGTCGTGAAGGGCATGGACGTTGTCCGCAAGATTGGCCATGTTGAAACGGACTTTGCGGACCGCCCGCTGGAGGATGTCGTCATCAAGACCATCAAGATCCAGGAAGCGGAATGAACCGTGCCGACGGCGTATACGTATATGGTCGAATGCGCGGATGGCAGCCTCTATACGGGGTGGACGAATGACCTCAAGCGACGCGTGGCGGCTCACAATGCGGGGCGCGGAGCGAAGTACACGCGTGCGCGCCGGCCGGTACGCCTTGTCTATTTTGAGTGCTTTGCGACCAAGGAAGAGGCACTCTCGCGCGAGGCTGGCATCAAGCATCTGTCCCGCGCGGCCAAACTGGCCTTGATTGACAGCTGCGGCAAAGAAACGTATAATGAATAAGTTAAACTGAACATAAAAAGGGGCGTTTTATCATGGCAGACAAGAAGGTCATGCTGACCGAGGACGGCTATAATAAACTCGTAGAAAAACTGAATTATCTCAAGAGCGTCAAGCGTATCGAGATTGCACAGCGCCTGAAGGCAGCAATTGCCCTCGGCGACCTTTCGGAGAACTCCGAGTACGATGATGCGAAGAATGAGCAGGCATTCCTCGAAGGTGAGATCCAGGATCTCGAGGCAAAGATCCGCAATTCGCATATCATCAAAGCTGGTGCCGGTGATGTCGTCCAGATGGGCAGCAGTGTAACGGTCAAGGATCTTGAGTTCGATGATGAGGATACGTTCATGCTCGTCGGTTCAACGGAAGCAGATCCGGATGAAGGCAAGATTTCCAACGAGTCGCCGCTCGGCCAGGCATTGCTCGGCCAGAAGAAGGGCAGTGTCGTCGATGTTCATGCACCGGCCGGCATCATCAAGTACGAGATTATCGACATCAAGGGCTAAGTTCCCGCAGAGATTGGAGTAAAGCAAGCATGGCAGATAAGCAGAAGAAGGGGCAGCAGGCTCCTGTGGAGGACCTCAATGAGATGATGAAGGTCCGCCGCGAGAAGATGGAAGAGTTCCGCGCCATGGGTGTACCGCCGTTCGGACATCGTTATGAGGTCACGGATTATGCGGCGCCCATCAAGGAGAAGTACGCGCATCTCGAAGGTGATGAAGAAGGCGATGAAGTCCGCATAGCCGGGCGTTTGATGGCCATTCGCGGCCACGGCAAGGCATCGTTCTGCACGCTCAACGACCGCACGGGCAATATCCAGGTCTATTTCAAGATCGATGTACTCGGTGAGGATAAGTATAAGAATCAGTTCCGGAAACTCGATATCGGCGATATCGTCGGCATCCGCGGTGTCGTATTCAAGACGCATCGCGGCGAGGTGACGGTTCGCGTTGAAGATTTTGACCTGCTCTCCAAGTCCTTGCGTCCGCTTCCGGAGAAGTTCCATGGCCTGCAGGATGTGGATATCCGCTATCGTCAGCGCTATCTCGATCTCATCATGAACCAGGAGGTACGCGATACCTTCCGCAAGCGTACGAAGATCATCCAGTCCATCCGTACGTACCTCGATGACCGCGATTACCTCGAGGTCGAGACGCCAGTACTCTCGACGATTGCCGGCGGTGCTGCAGCGCGTCCGTTTGTCACGCATCACAATGCGCTCGACATCGACCTTTACCTGCGCATCGCAACGGAACTCAACCTCAAGCGCCTCGTCATCGGCGGCTTTGACCGCGTGTATGAGATGGGCCGTGTCTTCCGCAACGAGGGCATGGATGTGCGCCACAATCCGGAATTCACGACAATCGAATTCTATCAGGCGTATGCAGACTATACGGACATGATGGATATCACGGAAGGCATTGTTGTCAATGCGGCCAAATCCGTACTCGGCACGCCTGTCATCAACTACCAGGGCGTCGAGATCGACCTTTCGAAGGTCAAGCGCATCAGCATGAACGACGCTGTCAAGGAAGCGACGGGCAAGGATTTCCTTGCCTGCGAGACGGTCGAAGAGGCCCGCAAGCTGGCCGATGAGATCGGCGTTCCGTACGAGCCGCGCCACGGCATCGGCGGCATCCTCAATCAGGCTTTCGAGGAAAAAGTCGAAGAGACCCTCATGCAGCCGACGTTCATCACGGGCCATCCGACAGAAATCTCGCCGCTTGCCAAGCGCAATCCGGAAGACCCGCGCATCACGGATCGTTTTGAATTCTTCATCTATGGCCGTGAATTGGCCAATGGCTTCACAGAACTCAATGACCCGATCGATCAGGAAGGCCGTTTCCTCGATCAGCTTAAACAGCGTGAAGCTGGCGATGATGAGGCACATGTCATGGATCGCGATTACATCACGGCCATGGAATACGGCCTGCCGCCGACGGGCGGTGTGGGCATCGGCATTGACCGCCTGGTCATGCTGCTGACGGATGCTCCGTCCATCCGCGATGTCCTGCTCTTCCCGACGATGAAACCCATTGCAGAATAATCGCATCCCCTGATGCCGGAACAAAGGAGTTGTGGCGACGAGCCGTTTGGCTTGCGCCCGCAACTCCTTTTCGCTATCTATGCTTATTGACAGTGCGTTTTGGATATATTAAAATATCTGTTAAACATACTAGTAAACTATGTTAATAAAACACGATAAAGTGAGGGATTCCCATGCAGCAGAATGAGATCATAGATAAGATCACTGAAGAATTTTACTGGTTCCACCGGCATCCGGAACTTTCCTACGAAGAAGTCGAGACGACGAAGCGCTTGCGTCAGGATCTGCAAGCTGCGGATATCAAGATCCTCGATTTACCACTCCAGACCGGCCTGGTGGCAGAAGTGGGGACGGGCAAGGCACCGTATGTTGCCTTGCGCTGCGACATAGACGGACTGCCCATCCATGAAGCCTCCGGACTTTCCTATGCTTCCGAGCATGAAGGACGCATGCATGCCTGCGGCCATGATTTCCATATCAGCACGGTACTCGGCGCGGCATATCTGCTCAAGGAGCAGGAAGCGGAGCTGCCCGGTACGGTCTATCTGATTTTCCAGCCGGCGGAGGAAGCTCCCGGTGGGGCGCGCAAAGTGATGGAGACGGGGGTACTCAAAGAAGTACAGGCCATCTTCGGCCTGCATACCTCACCTCTTTACGATGTCGGCACACTGGGCATCCGCGCGGGGGCGGTGACCGCTTCGGTGGATAAATTCACGGTGACGTTCCATGGCAAGGGGACGCATGCTGCACATCCTGAACGCGGCATTGATCCCATCGTCATGGCAGCGAGTTTCGTCACGGCAGCACAGAGCATCGTGGCGCGCAATATTGATCCTGCCCATCCGGGGCTCATCTCGATTACGCATATCGAGAGCGGCAATACCTGGAACGTCATCCCGGAATCTTCCTGGCTGGAAGGGACAGTGCGCTGCCTGACGGCGGATGACCGCAAGCTCATCAAGAAGCGCATTTATGGATTGGCCGAGGGACAGGCTGCATCCTTTGGCGGACATGCAGAACTCACATGGTACGCAGGCCCGCCAGCTACGAACAACACGCCGTCCTGGACAGAGTTCGCGGCAGAGGAGGCACGCAAGGCAGGACTGACCGTCGAGCCGGCACCTGTCAATCTGGCCGGTGAAGACTTTGCCTATTATCAAGAGGAGATTCCCGGGGCTTTCGTGCTGGTCGGCACGGGCAAATCTCCGGCCAATCACAATCCGAAGTTCCACGTGGATCCGGCGGCTTTAGGTCCTGCGGCCCGCTACATGGCGGATCTGGCCTGTGGAGCCTTTGCCCGCCTTTGAGATAGAGGGATTATCATGAAGATCATCGATGCACATCTGCACTTTGGTACAGATGCTTATTTTGACCAGATCGCGAAAGCGGCTCAGCATGAGAACAGTGCGGAACACCTGCTGGAACAGTACCGCGCTCACGGGCTTGTCCATGGCATTGTCATGGGCAATCTGCCCGTGGAGGATGTGACGCCGGAGTATCCGCCATTCCTGTCGTATTGCGTGGGGCTGGACAGCAGGGTCTTTGATTTTGCGCATCTTAAGGCACAGCTGCCTTTCCTGGAGCAGCATTTGCAGCGCGATTGCTGCCGGGGCATCAAGCTCTATCCAGGATACAGTTCGTTCTATATTTACGATGAACGCCTGGCGCCCATCTATGAGCTGGCTGTGAAATACAAGAAGCCGGTGGCTGTCCATACGGGTCTGACGGCAACGGATCAGGCTTTGCTCAAATACAGTCATCCGCTGGTCATGGATGAAGCAGCAACACGCTTCCGTGAGGTTCAGTTCGTCATGTGTCATTTTGGTGAGCCATGGTTCACGGATGCAGCGGCAGTCATCGAGAAGAATCCCAATGTGGCAGCGGATCTTTCCGGCTTACTGGAAGGCAAGATCCCTGATTTCGAGGCTTTCCTGCAGAAGAAACAGTTCTATATCAGTCGGCTGAAAGGCTGGCTGGAGTACCTGGATTGTTACGACCGCTTCCTGTTCGGCACGGATTGGCCGCTTGCCAATCTCGGGGATTACATTGCCTTCACGAAGGAAATCATACCGGAAGAACATTGGCAGGAAGTCTTCTTCGACAATGCTGTGCGCATCTATGGACTAGACCCTGCTGCGCTGCGAGTCTGAACGGCCTGTAGGCAAGGATTGGATATGCTGCAGTCAGTGGGTCATCGCTGCGTTGCGGTATGTTTTATCCAGTCGGACGATTTCTTTGCCACGGTCATCTTGGCATCGGCCTGTTGCTGAATGTCTCCTGTGGGAAGTACATTGATGCCATGCCTGCTTTGCATTTTTTATCCATCTGCAGGTATGACGTCATTATCATCCGGAACAGGATCTGCCTGTTCTCGATGGCTGCGATACCTTTACAACTGTACAGAATACGCCGTTTTTCGGCAATCTCGTCTCAGTCATGGAGACTTGATGATGGATTTGAAATGACAGAATAGCTTGTCGTTTTTGTATTCTTTTGTTATAATTATATACTGAACCTTGATGGTAGATGAATCGGTTTTGTATTCGTCTAGTGGACAGGGTTGAGATGAGATGGTAACAAAATAACAGTGCGAGGTGGTTTCAATGGCAATGGAAATCGAAATGGAAACTTTGGTGAAGCGGTTCCGCGACTACATCTCCTTTGATACGCAATCGGATGAAAACAGCGAGACGTGCCCTTCTACTGCAAAGCAGATGATCCTGGCAAAGCATTTGGCCGAGGAACTCAAGACCCTGGGGCTTGAGGAAGTCACGCTCGATGAACATGGCTATATCATGGCGACTCTGCCGGCCAATGGCGTGGAGCAGGCACCGGTAGCAGGCTTCATCGCACATATGGATACGAGCCCCGATGCTTCGGGCGCTGATATCCATGAGCAGATCATCCACTATGAAGGTGGCGATATCCTGCTGAACCCGGAAAAGCAGATTGTCTTTTCTGTCAAGGATTTCCCGGAAATCGAGAAGTACAAGGGTCAGGATATCATGATGACGGATGGCACGACGCTCCTCGGGGCGGACGATAAGGCCGGCATCACTTCCATCGTCAGTGCGGCGGAATACTTGCTGCAGCATCCGGAAATCAAGCATGGCAAGATCCGCCTGGGCTTCACGCCTGATGAGGAGATCGGCCGCAGTGCGCTGCGCTTTGATGTCAAGAAATTCGGCGCAGATTTTGCTTACACGATCGATGGCGGCGAACTTGGCGGCCTGGAATACGAGAATTTCAATGCTGCGAATCCGACCATCCACATCCATGGCCGCAGCGTCCATACAGGTTCCGGCAAAGGCAAGATGAAAAACGCCGTGGCGATTGCCGCTGAGTGGCAGGCCATGCTGCCGGCCGGGGAGAAACCCGAGTACACGGAAGGGCATGAGGGGTTCTATCATGTGCATAAGATCCATGGCGGTGTCGAAGAAGTCACCATGGGCATGCTGATCCGCGACCATGACAAAGAGCGTTTTGCAGCACGCAAGGCGTTCCTTGACAAGATGGCCGCCTTCCTGAACGAGAAGTATGGCGCAGGTACCGTTGAGGTTGAGCATCGTGATATTTACCATAACATGCTCGAGAAGATTGCCGATGGCAATATGTACATCGTGGATCTGGCTCGCGCAGCCATGGAAGAAGTTGGTGTGAAGCCGAACGTCCAGCCCATCCGCGGCGGCACGGACGGTGCGCGCCTCTCGTTCTGCGGCCTGCCTTGCCCGAATATCTTCACGGGCGGTGCGAACTTCCACGGCCGTTTTGAGTACCTGCCGCTGGAATCCTTGAAGAAAGCTGCTGAAGTGACGCTGGCCATCATGGTCAAGGCCGGCGAACTCAAGAAAATTTAATATTTGTTGTTTATGATGTTTCCGCCAGAAAACTTCCATTACGTATGCATATGGGAGTGGTCTGGCGGAAACTTGAAAATGGGAACTATGGAAAGATTGAAAAGATTGGAAAGATTGGAAAGGTAAGGAAATACATCAATATGTCAGTTATGGAAATAGTCAAGGCAGGGGCTCCGGTCCTCAAAGAGATCTGCACGCCTGTCGAACGGGTCAACAAGGAGCTGCGCCAGCTGCTCGATGACATGGCTGAGACCATGTACAAGAATGATGGTGTTGGCCTGGCAGCACCGCAGGTAGGGCGCGCCATCCGTGTCGTAGTCATCGATTGCCAGGAAGAACATGGGCTCATCGAACTCATCAATCCTGTCATCACCTTCCGCGAGGGGGAAGAGGTTGATACAGAGGGTTGTCTTTCTATTCCGGGGATTTATGGCGAAGTGGAACGCTCGGCAAGAGTCAAGGTCGAGTTCTTGGACCGCAGGGGCAAGAAACAGCACATCACAGCGACAGGCCTCCTGGCTCGCTGCATCCAGCATGAACTCGATCATCTCGATGGCCAGCTGTTCATCGATATCGCCAAGAGTCTGCATAGGGGGAACCAAGGGTGAAAAGATTTCGTGTGATTTTCATGGGGACGCCGGAATTTGCCGTGCCGTGCCTGGCTGCTCTATATGGATCGTGTGAAGTCATCGGCGTCGTGACACAGCCGGACAAGCCGCGCGGGCGCGGCCAGAAGCTCGTGCCGTCACCGGTCAAGGCCTGGGCGGTGGCTCATGGCCTGACGGTCTGGCAGCCGTCCAGGATCAAGGATGAGGCCTTCACAGCGTTCCTGGAGGAACAGCATCCGGATCTCATGGTGGTCGTGGCTTTTGGCCAGATCTTGTCTCAGCGTATCCTCGATATCCCGCCGTACGGCTGCATCAACGTGCATGGCTCCCTGCTGCCGCGTTATCGCGGTGCGGCACCGATGCAGTGGTGTGTCATCGATGGCGAGACGAAGACGGGAGTGACGACCATGTTCATGGATGCCGGGCTGGATACGGGGGATATGCTGCTCAAAGCAGAATTCCCCATCGGTCCGGATACGACGCTGGAGGAGGTCCATGATGGACTGATGCAGCTCGGTGCCAAGGTCCTCATGGATACGCTGGCAAGACTCTCGGACGGCACGCTGCAGCGCACCCCGCAGACCGGGGAGTCCAACTATGCACCGATGCTCACGAAAGAGACGGGGCATATCCACTGGCACGATGCGGCAGCTCATATCCACAATCTCGTGCGTGGGCTGGATTCCTGGCCGGGAGCTTACACGTTTTTATCAGGCAAGAAGTTTAAGATATGGCGTACCAGGATGACGTCGGAGCGTTCTGCTGAACTTCCGGGGACAATCCTCCTGGCGGATAAGAAACAGGGACTCCTGGTGGCAACAGGCGATGGTGTGCTGGAAATCCTGGAGCTGCAGGCTCCGGGCAAGAAGCGCATGCGTGCGGTCGATTATCTGAACGGACATGCGTTTTCCCTGCCGGCGCGTTTTGAGGATTGATGACCATGGTACAGAATAAACGACAGGCTGCTTTTCCGGGAAGGCCGAAAAAGCGGCTTTTCATTGGCATGCTTTCGCTGACGACCGTGCTGATGGCTGCAATCCTCTATCTTATCTGGTACATCGGTGTGCCAGGCCTGGCCTCGATCCAGCCAGCCCTGCCGTGGATCCTTGGTGCAATCGTGACGGTACTCGTCGTCGTGTCATTCCTCGGCATCTTCAATATGGTGCTGGCAGTGGCGGGACTCCCTTATGTGCCGTTCCTGCAGCGGCAGACGTATGAACTCATCAACATGCTTTTCCCTGTGGCCGTGCGCCTCGGAAAGCTTTTTGGCATTTCACGACGTCGCCTGGAGGGATCATTCATCGCCGTGAGCAATCTGCTCTTTAACCGCATGGGCATCCGTGTGCCGGCAGACCGGCTGCTTGTCGTGACGCCACATTGCCTGCAGCTGGCTTCGTGTCCGCACAAGATTACGCGGGACCCTGAGAATTGCAAGCGTTGCGGTCGCTGCGACATCGGAGCGCTCGTGACGCTGTCGCATGAAATGGGGTTCCATTTTTTTGTGGCGACGGGTGGCACGCTGGCTCGGCAGATCGTCTACAAGACGCGTCCAAAGGCCGTGCTGGCCATTGCCTGCGAACGGGATCTCATGAGCGGCATCCAGGATGTTTATCCTCTGCCGGCCGTAGGCGTACTCAATATCAGGCCCAATGGTCCCTGCTACAACACGCATGTCGATATGGACGAGGTGCGGGCTCAGCTTGAAAAAATCATTATCCCGCAGGAAAAGACTGAAGAAAGAAAGCTGGACAAGCAGGCGCAGGCAGCTGCGGAGAAAGGACAGGAGAAGTAAGAGACATGATGGATAACGCGCGCGAGACAGCAGTCCGCATCTTATATGAAGTGCATGAAAACGGTGCCTATGCCAATGTGGCGCTCGCCAAAGCGCTGCGCCGGAGCAAACTTTCGGAACAAGACCGCCGTTTCGTTACGGAACTCGTCTATGGAGCGGTGAAAGCTGGCGGTACGCTGGACTGGATCCTGCGCCGCTATGTGAAACGCCCCGTCCGCAAGATCCAGCCGTTGGTGCGGGAGATCCTGCATCTCGGTCTTTACCAGCTCTTTTACCTTGATAAAGTCCCTGCATCGGCCGTCTGCAATACCTCGGTGGAGCTGGCCAAAGGCATGGGCATGAAGGGGCTTTCGGGATTTGTCAATGGCGTGCTGCGGACGGCGGTTCGCGAGCCGCAGCGTGCTGCTTTCCCAGAAGGGAAGGGGCATGCCACGGAGGGATTGGCACTGCGCAGCCAGCATCCGGAATGGCTGGTGCGTCATTGGGTCAGGACTTTCGGCTTTGAAGCTGCAGAAAAGATCTGCGCCTTTGACAATGAACAGCCAATCCTGTCCGTACGTGCCAATACGCTGCGCACGGATCGCGAACAGCTGCAGCAGGCTTTGGCGGAGGCAGGTGCAGAAGTCCGCTGCTCTGACTGGGCTCCGGAGGGACTGCTCATCACGAAGCATGGCGCACTTGACGAACTCAAGCCGCTGCAGGAAGGCCTTTGCCAGGTCCAGGATGAAAGCTCCATGCTGGTCGCACATGTCGTTGACCCGCAGCCTGGAGAATTCATCCTGGATTGCTGTGCGGCTCCCGGCGGCAAGACAACGCATATGGCAGCCCTGATGCAGGATCGGGGACGTATCGTAGCCGGCGATATTTACGATCACAAGCTGCAGCGGATTGCGGACAATGCCAGCCGCTTGGGCATCCACATCATCGAGACGCAGCGTCTCGATGCCAGAGAAGCCGGTGACTATTATGAGGGCATGGCGGATCGTGTACTTATCGATGCCCCGTGTTCGGGGCTCGGCGTCTTGCGCCGCAAGCCGGATGCCCGTTGGCGTAAGACACAGCAGGAGATCGAGGCTCTGCCGAAGCTGCAGCTGGAAATCCTCACCAGGGCATCTCGTGCTGTCAAGCCGGGAGGGATCCTGGTTTACAGTACCTGCACCATCGAATTGAGTGAAAACCAGGCCGTCGTGAGCCGCTTTCTGGAGGAACATCCTGAGTTTGAACTGCAGACGACCGGGCGGTTCCTGCCATTGCCAAGCATTCACCGGCAGGCGAAGATGGTGCAGCTCATGCCGCAGGTGGACGGCACGGACGGCTTTTTCATCTGCCGCATGAAGCGGAAAGGGTAAAGGAAGATACGACGTGAATAATATTTTTGGACTTACCATAAAAGAGCTGCAGGCAGAGCTGGCACCGTTCCAGCTGCCGGCTTACCGCGCGCGCCAGATTGCCGAGTGGATGTACCGGAAAGGCGCGCGTTCTTTTGAGGATATGACGAACCTGCCGAAGAAACTGCGGTCAGATCTGGCATCTTCATTCGTCATTGGCCGCCCGCGCGAGAAGGATCGGCTGGATTCTGCCGATGGCCGTACGACCAAGTTCCTGCTGGAATTTGCAGACGGTACAGCCGTGGAAACGGTGCTGATGCGCCAGCCATACGGCAACAGCATCTGCGTCTCGACACAGGCGGGCTGCAATATGGGCTGTGCCTTCTGTGCATCGACTCTGCACGGCATGGCCCGCAATCTGTCCACAGGAGAAATCCTCTCTCAGGCCATCGTCATTGAGGATATGCTGCGGGCAGAACAGCAGGGCAAGGTCGATACCGTCGTCATCATGGGGTCGGGAGAGCCTTTGATGAACTACGAACACGTCCTTGCCTTTATCCGCTTGCTGCATGAACCATACGTACTCGGCATGGGGTACCGCAATATCACGCTTTCCACTTCGGGAATCGTTCCCAACATGTATCGCCTGGCGGAGGAGGGCCTGCCAATCTCGCTGTCCGTGTCATTGCATGCGCCCAATGATGTACTCCGTTCCAGGCTCATGCCTATCAATCGCAAGTATCCTATGAAAGATGTCGTGCAGGCGGCCTGCCATTATGCGGAAGTGACGAAACGCCGCGTGACGTACGAATACATCCTCATCGATCAGTTGAATGATGGTGAGGCGCAGGCGCGAGAACTCGTGGCACTCCTGCGCGGCCAGCTTGCCAGCGTCAATCTCATTCCCATCAATCCGGTGGTCGAACGTCAGCTCATGCGCCCTTCCGCTGGCCGTATCCGCTGGTTTGAGCAGTACCTGCAGGAGCATCATATCAATGTGACGGTGCGGCGTGAGATGGGAACAGATATACAGGCTGCATGTGGTCAATTGCGCAATAAGCATATCAAGGACTGACAAGTGTCTATAAATCCCTTGGCTTTTCTGCTATAATGAACAGATAGAAAAGCAAGGAAAGGAGCCTTAGTATGGGACTTGGTACATGGGAATCCTATTTGACCAATCACATCGAAGGATTTTTCAATAAACGCTTCAGCAGCAACCTGGAAGTGGCGGAACTCATGAATGGTATAGAGAAGGAAGTGGCGCGCCAGGCGAGCGGGGCTGGTACTCCCGTCGGCAATGTCTTTGATTTTTATCTGTGCCCCGATGATTACCATCGTCTTTGCGCGCAGCGCATCATCGATGCGCTCTGCACAACGGCAGGCCGTCAGGTCATCCTGCAGGACTGCACTATGGAGGGCAAGCTCACCATCCGCATGAAGCAGAGCCGGAAGCTCTCGCGTGGCATGTACAAGCTGCGCTGTTCAAGGGAAGACGAGGTCGAGGAGCCGGATAATACCCTGGTGCTTGAACGCCCGCGCCTTGATGAGTCCAGGCCGCTTTCTCTGCCTGCTTTCCATCCGCTGGCCTCCTTGACTGTAGTGGAGGGGCCGGACCGCGATGCCTATCTGGAGCTTGGTGAGAAGCAGATTTACATTGGTCGCCGCGATAAGAATGAATTCATCCTGACGGATGCGAAGGCGTCCCGTCTCCATGCCTGGATTTCTTACGAGCATCATCGCCATGAATTGCATGATGCCCAGAGTACGAACGGTACTTTCGTAGAGGGGGAGCGCATTGCGACCTGCCGTCTGCAGCATGGGGATACGATACGGATCGGTGTTACGATCCTGCGATATGAGGTGATTTAAGTGCCTGTAACGGCTTGGTTCCTGAAAGGTGTACGCGTCGTGCTGGAATACGGCATGCTCTTGTGGCTCCTGTGGTTTACCGTCAAGTTGTCGAAGTCTCTCTTCGGCGCGGTGCGCACCAGGGAAAAGGCCCTGCGTCCACCGGAGACGAGTCCTCTTGAAGCTGTCCTGTCTGTACGGGAGGCACCGGAACAAGAACTCAAGGGGAAGCGTTTTGCCTTTGGCGAGCAGATTGCCATCGGCCGCGGTCCCGATAATCATATCATCATTCCCGAAGGGTATGTGTCCCATCATCATGCTGTCATCTATCGTCATGGCAATCAATATGTCATTGAAGATCTCGGCAGCGTCAATCATACCTATGTGAATGGCAAGATACTGGAGGGCAAAGCCTATGTGCGCCCAGGTGACAAGATACGCATTGGTCTGGTCACGCTTCAGTTCGAGAGGTGAGTAGTTTGAATAGAGTTTATGAAGCGACAGATGTCGGATGCGTACGCCCTATAAACGAAGACCGTGCGGCTATCTTTGAGCCGTCTGTCTACGTGGTGGCAGATGGCATGGGCGGTCATGCTGCCGGTGAAGTGGCCAGCCATATCCTCGTGGATGTCGTGCGGCAGGAACTGGCAGGCCGCGCAGCCCTCGGCGAGGCGGATCTTTCTGCTGCCATCCATGCGGCGAACCGAGCCATCCTGCAGACTGTGGCGGAACGGCCGGACTGCCAGGGGATGGGAACAACGGCGACCATCCTGCATCTTGATGGCGACCAGGCTTGGTGGGCGCATGTCGGAGACAGCCGCCTTTACCTGCTTCATGGCGGCGCGCTGCATCAGGTTACGCGCGACCATTCCTACGTCGAAGATCTGGTGGCCAGGGGGGAACTCACGGAGGAAGAGGCCCGCATTCACCCGCGGAAGAATGTCCTGACGCGTGCCGTAGGCGTAGAGAATGACATCCTCGTGGATACGGGGCGCTTTGCCATTGAGCCGGGCGATGTGTTGCTGCTGGCGACAGATGGTCTCATGAATATGGTGCCGGAAGCTGAGATGATCGCTATCCTCAGCCGTCAGGAAGGCAATGCAGCGCAGGCACTCGTCGATGCTGCCCTCGCCTCAGGAGGACGTGATAATGTGACGGCAATCGTGGTGGTGCATGCATCATGAAGAATTGGAGCCTGCTGCTGGCACCTGCCGGGATCCTCATTGCCGGGCTGGGGGTGCTGTATCTGAAAGCACATCCCGCTGTGGGACGTGTCACGCCCGATATGATCCTTGGACTTTCCTACCTGCCCTGGCTGGCTGCCGTCATCATCGTTTCCCTGGTGATCCAGGCCATTCTTGTGCGTCACAAGATGGATGCATGCCTCTTTCCCATTGTCATGACACTGGCTAGTGTCGGCGTCGTGGAAATCGCGCGCCTGAAGCCGTCTCTGCTCGTGCCTCAGCTGCGCTGGCTGCTGATTGCCATGTTCCTGATGGTGGTGCTGGTGCGTTTATGGGGCCGTGTCCACCGTTTGCTGGAATACCCTTATATCCTGGGGATTTGCTGCGTCATCGTCCTGTTCTTGCCGCTCCTTTTCGGCACAGAGATCGGCGGCAGCCGGAATTGGCTTGTGCTTGGTCCGTTCTCTGTGCAGCCGTCGGAGTTCGGCAAGATCCTCATCGTCCTGTTCCTGGCAGCATACCTTTCTGACCATCGCCGCGTCCTGACCATGCCGGCTCGGCGCATCCTGTTCCTGCGCTTGCCGCCGCTGCGTTTCATCGCACCGCTCATCTTCATCTGGGGGATGGCTGTACTGATGTTTGTCGTGGAACGCGACCTTGGCTCGGCCCTTTTATTCTTTGGTATTGCCGTACTCATGACGTACATGGCGACGGGAAGCCGTTCGTATGTTTTCCTGGCCTTGACATTCATGGGGATCGCGGCTGTCATCTGCTATCTGGCCTTTGGTCATGTGCGCGTGCGCTTTGATATCTGGCTGAATCCCTGGCAGGATCCCAATGGCATGGCCTACCAGATCGTGCAGTCGCTCTTTTCCTTCGGTACCGGCGGCATCTGGGGAACTGGCTTTGGCTTCGGGCATCCCGGCTTCATCCCGGAAGTGCATACGGATTTCATTTTTGCGGCCATTGCCGAAGAAATGGGACTGATTGCTTCACTGATGCTGATGGCCTGCTATTTGCTGGCGTTCTGGCGCGGCATCTGCATTGCACTTGCCTGTCAGCGGGAAAAAGACCTGCTGCTGGCTGCTGGCTGCAGTACACTGCTGCTGATGCAGGCGTTCATCATCATCGCCGGTGTGACGAAATTCCTGCCGCTGACGGGCATTACGCTGCCCTTCATCAGTTATGGCGGCAGTTCCATGGTGTCGGGCTTTTTGCTGCTCGGCATGCTGATATCCCTGTCAAAGGAGCAGAAGAATGGCTGATTGGAAAATCAAACGGCAGGTCCTGCGTGCTGCTTCCGTCTGCATGGTCCTGTTTGGTATCCTGGCTGTCTATGTCATTTACCTGTCGACCTGGGAAGCGGATGACCTGGCTCATAACCCGCTCAATATGCGCAGTGCGGCGGCGCGCTCAGATATCGTGCGTGGCTCCATCCTCTCGGCAGACGGCAAGGTCTTGGCCCAGACAGAGGCGGACGGCAAAAGGGTCTACCCCTTTGGTGATGTCATGGCTGCCGTAACGGGGTATAATGGAGAGCAGATCGGCAGTGCCGGCATTGAAGGCCATGCCAATCCTGCGCTCCTGGGCATCACGGGGGACATGAGCCGCCTGGGGCCGCTGGCGCAGCTCCTGCAGTCGGATCGCGGCAATGATGTCAAGCTGACCATCGATTCCCGGGCCCAGCAGGCAGCTTTTTCAGGACTTGGCGGCAGGCGCGGGGCTGTGGTGGTACTCGATGCGAGTACTGGGGCTGTCCTGGCCATGGTCAGCTCGCCTGCCTATGACCCGAATGATATCGAGGCCAACTGGAAGAACCTTTCGCAGCAGGAAGCAAGTCCGCTGCTCAATCGCGCAGTCCAGGGTCTTTATCCGCCTGGCTCGACCATCAAGCCGATGATTGCGGATGCAGCACTCACAGATGGCGCGACCAGTGAAGCGGAAATCTTTGACTGCGACGGTGTCCTTGATGTCGGCGGCGGCCATACGATACGCGAGAGTCATGGTGAGGTGCATGGCAGGGTCAATCTGCGTCAAGCGGTGACGGAATCCTGCAATGTGACTTTCGGCACGCTCGGGATGCGCCTTGGTGACAGCAAGCTCCAAAAGGCCTTTGAACGCTTTGGCTTTGCCAAGGAAATCGGGGAGGAAATCCTCATGACCAAATCGCATTTTCCGGAGTTCGGCAAATTGTCAGCCGGGGATCAGGCTCAGACGGCAATCGGCCAGAGCGCTCTGCTCGTCACGCCGATGCACATGGCTCTGCTGGCCGATGCCTTTGCGCATGGCGGCACTATCATGAAACCGTATCTTGTCCAGGAGATCGTGACGCCAGGCGGCACGGTACTCCAGGAGACCAGGCCGTCCGTCTGGCTGAAGGCCACGACACCGCAGATGGCTGCGACGATTGACAGCTATATGGAAGATGTCGTGACGAAAGGTACGGGGACAGCTGCAAAAGTCAGTGGCGTACGCGTGACTGGCAAGACGGGGACGGCGGAGAACGCCGCTGGCAGGGATCATGCCTGGTTCATCGGCTCGGCGGAACTGCCTGCGCGCAAGATCGTTTTTGCCGTTTTGGTCGAGAATGCCGGTGGCGGCGGTACAGAAGCGGCACCGATTGCCCGTCAGATCATCCAGAGCCTGATGTGAGTCAGACGATTAACTATAGTAGGGGGAACAGATATGTTACAGCGTATCTTAGATCAGCGCTATGAGCTCGAGGAGCTGATCGGCGGAGGCGGGATGGCCGATGTCTACAGAGCAAAAGACCTGTTGCTGAATCGGCCAGTGGCCGTCAAGATCCTGCACGAACAGTTCAAGCAGGACAAAGAATTCATCGAGAAGTTCCAGCGTGAGGCCCAGGCAGCGGCCCGCCTTTCCCATCCCAATATTGTCAACATCTACGACGTCGGCGTGGCTGACGGCGATCACTATATCGTCATGGAATATGTGCCGGGACGCACGCTGAAGGACAGGATCCGGCAGGAAGGTCATCTTCCTGTCGGAGAATCCCTGCGCATTGCGCGTGAGATCAGTGAGGCGCTGGCTCATGCTCATGCCAACAACCTCGTGCATTGTGACATCAAGCCGCACAACATCCTGATGATGCCGGACGGCCATGCAAAGGTGGCTGATTTCGGCATTGCGCGTGCCGTGACGGAGTCGACGATGACATACAGCGGCAATGTGGTGGGGTCTGTGCATTATTTTTCACCGGAACAGGCCAAGGGGACAATGATTACCCCGAAGTCTGATGTCTACTCGCTCGGCGTCGTACTCTATGAGATGCTGACGGGCAAGTTGCCTTTCACCGGGGAGACGCCGGTGAGCATTGCCGTCAAGCATCTGCAGGATGAGCCGGTCTCCGTGCGCCAGCTGAATCCATCCATCCCGCCGGTGGTGGAGGCACTCGTGGCGAGAGCCATGAGCAAAGACCCTGCACTGCGTCCGACGAGTGCAGAATTCGTCCAGGAGATCCAGCATGCAGAGCGCATGATCTTGACGGGAGGCGGAGCCGCTTCGGCCCTGCCGGTCGATCCGGATGCCACGCAGGTACTGCCGCGCGTGCAGGATACGGGAACGCTGCCGCCTCGCCGCATGCGGGAACAGGAAGATCATGAAGACGAGCCGCAGGAGGAAAAATCCATATTCAAGTCGAAAAAGTTCATTGTGGGATTGCTGCTCGTGTTGCTGACCGGCTTCTTTGTCGGTGCATTCATGAGTTATGGCAAATTCTGGAGTACGGCAGAAGTCGTGGTGCCAGATGTCACGGGCAAGCAGATGACACTGGCCCGCCAGATCCTTGAAGATAAGAAGCTGCGCGTCAATGTCGCGGAAACGTACAATGCCGATGTACCTGCGGGGCAAGTCGTGTCGCAGACGCCTGAAGGCGGTACGAAGGTCAAGGAGGAACGCCTGGTGACGATTTATGTCAGCAAGGGCGGCGAAGACGTGGAGATGCCGGATCTCACCGGTATGTCAAAGGTCGATGCGGAGGCCCAGCTCAAGAAGATGGGACTGAAGCTTGGCTCGGTTTATGAGAAATATTCCGATGAAGAAGCCGGCACCGTCATCAAGCAGGATCCGCGGGCGGGCTCAAAGATCAGCCGCGGGCAGAGCGTCGATATCACAGTCAGCAAAGGCAAGCAGACGAAAAAAGTCAGTGTCCCGGATGTGACGGGCGGCAATCTCGCGGCGGCCAAATCGGTGCTGCAGAGTCATGGCCTCAAGGTAGGCAGCGTGACGTATGAGAGCAGCCGCCAGGCTCCGGGGACAGTCATCCGCCAGTCACCGGCCAGCGGTGAAGTGGAGGAAGGGACGAGCATCAGCCTGGTGGTCGCACAGGAGGCCAAAACGCAGGTCCAGAAGCAGGATAATAAAGAGCCGGGCAAGAATACAAGCCAGGGTGATGGCAAAACGCCGGTGCGTCAGGGTGAACCTGGCAAAGAGCGCTGACCCGTGCCGGCAATGAGAGAAAGAGAGGCAGTATGTTAGAAGGCCGCGTCATTAAGGCATACAACAGTTTTTTCTATGTAGCTACCTCAGAGGGGCTGATATCCTCCAAGCTGCGCGGTAAGTTCAAGAAAACGCGCAAGAGTACCGGTGTCGTGCCGGGGGATCGCGTTGCAGTGGAACTCCTTCCCGATGGTACGGGTGTCATCGAGCGCCTGCTGCCGCGCATGAATTTGCTGCGGCGTCCGGCTGTCGCCAATCTCACACAAGTCGTGCTGACCTTTGCTGCTGCTCAGCCGGATCTGCATCCGCTGCTGCTCAACCGTTTCCTGGTGCTGGCTGAATGGTCTGGCATCGATAAAATCATCCTCTGCATCAATAAGATGGATCTCTATGCAGGCGACGGTGCGTCATTCCTCGCGCTCTATGAGGACATCGGGTATCCTGTGCTGCGTGTATCCGCGCATACGGGAGAAGGCCTTGCGGCTTTGCGGGAGCATTTGTGCGGGGAGACTTCCGTGTTTGCCGGCCCTTCCGGCGTGGGAAAATCTTCTCTGATGAATGCCATCGACCCGTCGCTCGCGCTGCAGACCGGCGAGGTCAGCGACAAGATCAAGCGCGGCCGCCATACAACTCGCGTGGCGGAACTGCTGCCTTACGCAGGCGGTTATGTTGTCGATACGCCCGGCTTCAGTGCGATGGAACTCACCGAACTCGACACGGCCGTCCTGCCTGATTGCTTCCCCGAGTTCCGTCCGTATCTTGGGCATTGCCGTTTCCAGCCCTGCAGCCATAGCCATGAGCCGGACTGTGCCGTCAAAGCAGCCGTGGCATCTGGAGCCATTGCAGAGGAGCGGTATCAGGCCTATTTGAGCATCCTGTCTGAAATCAAAGAAAATCAAGTGATTGCGAGAAAGAAGGAATACAAATGATCAAGATTGCACCATCTATCCTGTCGGCTGATTTTGCACATCTGGCAGATGAAGTCAAGCGCGTGACCGATGCCGGTGCGGAGTATGTCCACATCGATGTCATGGATGGCACGTTCGTGCCGAATATCACGCTTGGCTCGCCGGTCGTCAAGAGCTTGCGCAAGACTTCTCAGGCCGTTTTCGATGTCCATCTGATGGTTGAGCATCCCGAGACACAGATTGCGGCATTTGCCGAAGCAGGCGCTGATATCATCACGTTCCATATTGAAGCTGCCAAACACAGCCATCGTATCGTCCAGCAGATCAAGGCAGCGGGCTGCAAGGCCGGCGTTGCCCTGAATCCGGGAACGAGCCTGGCTATGATCGAGGAACTGCTGCAGGATCTGGACATGGTCCTCATCATGACGGTCAATCCGGGCTTTGGCGGGCAGAAATTCATTGCTTCTCAGCTCGACAAGATCCATATGCTGCGTCATACCATCCAGGATATGGGCTTTGATTGCGATATCGAAGTGGATGGTGGCATCAATGCTGAGACCAGCAAACTGGTCCGTCAGGCCGGTGCCAATATCCTCGTGGCCGGTTCCGCCATCTACGGTGCGGAGGATGTGGCCAAGGCCATCACGGATATCCGCGGTGATGCCTGATTGCACCCCGATATGAATCAATAAATCATCTGGCAGTCTTTGCCAGGCAAGGAGTTTTTCAGATATGGAAAAAGCAGTCGTTTTACTTTCTGGCGGCTTGGACAGCTGTACGTGCATGGCTGTGGCCAAGTCCAAGGGATATGAAGTCTATCCCATCAGTTTCAACTATCATCAGCGTCATAGCATCGAACTTGAGGGTGCGAAAAAAATTGCCGCTTTTTATGGTGTCAAGAAACATCTGATCATCGAGACGAACATGGAAGCCATTGGCGGTTCAGCTCTGACGGATGCTCAGATCGAGGTTCCCGAGGGCGATGTCAACCGCACGTCGGTCCCACCCACGTATGTGCCGGCCCGCAACCTGATTTTTCTTTCCTATGCGATGGGGTATGCAGAAGTACTTGGTGCCACGCATGTCTATATTGGTGTCAATTCCGTCGATTATTCGGGGTATCCGGACTGCCGCCCGGAATTCATACAGAAATTCCAGGCACTGGCCGATTATGCGACGACGGCTACGGCTGTCAAGGGGCAGGAAATCACCATTGAGACGCCGCTGCAGGATCTCTCGAAGAAGGACATCGTCCTCCTGGGCACGAAACTTGGCGCTCCGTTCCAGTTCACGCACAGCTGCTACAAGGGCGGCGAGAAAGCATGTGGCGTGTGTGACAGTTGCAAGTTGCGCCTGCGCGGCTTTGCGGAGGCTGGCGTCGAAGACCCGGTCCCCTATGAGACGAGGGATATCTGATGCGGGATGTACAGAATCAGGCGGATGCCCGCGGGATTGCCATCCAGCGTGTTGGCATCAAGGTTGCGCATTTGCCCTTTTTGATCAAGACCAAGGATGGCGGCTTCCAGCAGGTGCTGGCGCGCATCTGCTTTACCGTGGCTCTGCCGATGGAATACAAGGGGACACACATGAGCCGCTTCCTCGAGATCCTCATGCCGTGGAGTACGAAGCCCCTGGCAGAACCAGAAATGGAAGCCATGCTGGAGGAGGCTCTGGCACGACTCGATGCCCAGTCTGCAGAGGTGGAATTGGCCTTCAAGTATTTTATCGATAAGTATGCGCCGGTCAGTAAGCGCCACTCTGTCCTGGATCTCGATTGCCGTTTCAAGGGCGTGAAACGGCGGGGAGAAGCTATGACCTTCCAGCTGGGCGTTGATGTGCCGTTCACTTCGCTTTGTCCCTGCAGCAAGGAAATCTCTGCCTACGGGGCGCATAACCAGCGTTCCATCTGCCGTGTGGAAGTACGCTTCCAGCAGGGCGCGGAATGCATCTTCATTGAGGATCTGGCAAAACTCGTAGAGGCTCAGGGATCGTCGCCAATCTATCCGTTGCTCAAGCGCGAAGATGAGAAGTACGTGACAGAAGCCGCTTACGAGAATCCAAAGTTCGTAGAGGATATCCTGAGGGATACGGTGCTGGCACTGCGCAGTCTGCCGGGGCTTGCCTGGTTCTCTCTGGCCTGTGAGAATTATGAATCGATCCATAATCACAATGCCTTTGCGGCTCATGAGGAGTACATCGCCCGGCCGTAAGGCGATGTGCTGGCAGGAATGGAGTTTTCATGAATAAGTTTTACAAGCGTTTTCTCATATTGATCCTGCTCGTGATCGTGATCTCCGGAACGGTCATCTACACGACGGTCGATATCAATACGCTCAAGAATCTCAACCGGTTCAAGAGCTGGTCGATTGCTCTTGCTCTGTTTGCGGTATCCCTGGGACTATTCTTTGACGGCAGCCGGCTGATGCATCTGGTCAAGATCTCCGGTGAGAAGATCACGCTTTACCAGGCGGTGCAAGTGATTTTCGGCAATTACTTCCTGGCACTCCTGACACCGGGAGCCACGGGTGGGGCGGTGGCCCAGCTCATGTTCCTGCGCCATGCGGGCGTGCCGACGGGCAAGGCTGCGGTGCTGGTCATCGTGCGGACCATCCTTTCCATTTTCTTCCTGATCCTTTGCATGCCTTTTATCTTCATGCATGATTCTGGCATCGTGCCGGGCATCTCGAACGATACGCTGATGGCCATCACGATCACGGCCTTTGTTGTCATCGTCATCATGGTGGTGGGAGCAAGGCGCGGCTATCTTGATTATCTGGTCATCCGGCTGACGAAGAACATGAAACGGGAACGGCGCATCAAGGTTTTTGCCTTTTACCGTGATACCAAGAGCGCCATTGCCCTGCTGGCGGCATCGCCGAAATCCATGCTGCTGGTCTTTGTCGAGTCGGGACTCAACTTGCTCTGCATCTACGCCATCGTGCCATGCCTGCTTTTGGGACTCGGCGTCATGGATGCGGACTGGTATACGGTCATGGGACGCATGATCTTCCTGAATATGCTCCTGTATTTCACGCCGACCCCGGGCGGCTCTGGTGTGGCTGAAGGCGGATTCGTGCTGCTGTTCAGCGACACGGTCCCGGCTGGTACGGTCGGCATTGTGGCTGTCTGCTGGCGCTTGATTGCAGAATACATCCCTTTCCTTGTCGGTCTCTACTATACGCTGACCGTGTTCGGACGGGATTTCCTCAATCGCCAGTTGCGTTGAGCATGGCACAGGTGTCCGATCGTTTTGATTTATGAGGAGAAGATAGATGGGCAAGAAAATATTGCGCGGGGGTTATACGACCGGAGCCTGTGCAGCAGCGGGCGTCAAAGCGGCTCTGCTCTATGCGCAGGGCCGGGAGTGGCAAACGGTGACATTGCTGGCATTGGATGGCACGCTGCTCACGATTCCCGTGCGTGACGTGCATAAGACAGAGCTGGGGCTGCAGGCGGAGGTCATCAAGGAATCCGGTGATGATCCGGATATCACGAATGGCGTTTCCGTCTTCACGACGGTCCGGCTGCGCGGGGATACGGCTCCCATGAGCTTTGCGGCAGGAGAAGGGATTGGCACAGTGACGAAGCCCGGCCTTTCGGTTCCCGTCGGTGAGCCTTCCATCAATCCAGGGCCGCGCAAGCTCATGCGCCGGGCTGCAGAAGATGTCATCGGCACGAGTGCAGGTCTTGCCGTGACAATTTCTATCCCTGCAGGACGGGAACTGGCAAAAAAAACACTCAACCCTGTGCTGGGCATTGAGGGCGGCATCTCTGTGATCGGCACGACAGGGGTCCTGCGTCCCATGTCAGAAGAGGGCTTCAAGAATTCCCTGGTGCCGCAGATCGACGTCGCTCTGGCAGCCGGCTATCACGATCTCGTTTTTGTGCCGGGCAAGATTGGCGAGCGTCTGGCCCTTTCCTGGGGACTGCCGCGGGAAGCCATTGTCGAGACCAGCAATTTCATCGGTTTCCTGCTTGAAGCAGCTGCCGATCGTCAGGTTTCCCGCGTGCTGCTCCTCGGGCATATCGGCAAGCTCGTCAAGGTGGCCGCGGGAATTTTTTATACGCATAACCGCATTGCTGACGCGCGCCTTGAAACGATAGCGGCATACAGTGCTGCGGCGGGGCTCGGCTGCCAGGAGGTGCAGCGCATTCTCGCGAGCAACACCACGGAGGATGCCTTGCAGGTCTTGCGCCAGGCCGGGCGTTTGCCGGAAGTCTGCGAGATGCTGGCCGTGCGTGCCGGCCAGCGCGCGGAACGTTATCTGTTCGGGCGCATGCAGGTCGGCGTGGCCATGATGACCATGACCGGGGAACTTCTCGGCATGAATGAGACAGCAAGGGCAATCGGGAGGGATTACGGATGGACAAAGCAGTGAAGGCAGGAGAACATCATATCATCGTGGCGGGCATCGGCCCCGGCAACCCGCAGTATATGGTTCCTGCTGCGCGGGCCGCGATACGGGACGCAGAGGTACTCGTAGGCGGCCGCCGGGCTCTTGCCCAGTTCGCCAAGCCTGCGGCCAGTGGTCAGCAGACCATGGCTGTCACGCGGGATATTCCCGGCGTCATGGCGTTCATCGGTGGGCATCTTCCCCGTCATGATGTCGTGGTCATGGTCTCGGGAGACCCGGGCTATTATTCGCTGCTCGATGCGTTGCGCCGCCATTTCCCTCCTGATCGCATCCAGGTCATACCGGGAATCAGTGCGATGCAGCTGGCCTTTGCACGTCTGGCGCTGCCCTGGCATGAGGCGACCCTCCTGTCCTTCCATGGACGTCGTCCGCAGGATGCACAGCTTGCCTATCGGCCCGGCCGCATCCTGGGACTCCTGACGGATACGCATTATACCTCGCATACCATCCCTGCTATCCTGATGGCGGCCGGCTGGCCCTCCGATACTACGCTTTACATTTGTTCCCGGCTTTCTTATGAGGATGAAGCCATTATCGCGACGACACTTGCCAAAGCAGCTGAGCAGGAAGAAGCTGCAAGTGTCGTACTCATTGCCGTTTCACCGGACAACTCATCAGCATGACCGTTTGTCCGGTCTGGAAGGAGGAAATTATATGGAATTTGGCATGGATGATGCCGCATTCATTCGCGGCAACGTCCCGATGACGAAACAGGAAATCCGTATCCTGACCCTGGTGAAAGCTCATATCCATCCGCAGGATGTCGTTTACGATATTGGCGCAGGTACGGGCTCCCTTTCTGTTGAAGCAGCCGGACTGGCCCGGGAGGGCAGGGTCTATGCCCTGGAACGCAATGCGGAGGCCGTTGCGTTGATTGAAGCAAACAAGAAACAATTTGGCCTGGATAATGTCGAGGCGCTGCACCGGGAGGCTCCGGATGGACTGGAGGAGCTTCCTGCACCGGATGTCGTACTCATCGGTGGCAGCGGCAAGCATCTCAATGCCATCTTGGAGACTGTGACGGAGAAACTCGTGCCGGGCGGACGCGTCGTCCTCAACTGCATTACGCTGCAGACCGTCATGACGGCTATTTCTTTCCTGCGCCGCCATGAGGATATTTACACGTACGATGCCATCCAGGTGCAGGTTAGCCGCTTGCAGCGGGTCGGCCCTTACGATATGGCCAAGGCCATGAATCCAATCTACATCATCACTTGCGTCAAAGGAGGAACAAAATAACATGGTTCATATTGTTGGTGCGGGTCCTGGCGATCCGGAACTCATTACGGTCAAGGGACAGCGTTATCTGAAAGAAGCCGATGTCGTCATTTACGCAGGCTCGCTGGTCAATCCGCAGCTGCTTTCCTGCTGCCGCCAGGATGCCAAGATCCTCAATTCGGCTCATATGACCCTGCCGGAGGTCGTGGCAGCTATCGAGGAAGCAGAACGGGAAGGCAAGATGACCGTACGCCTGCATACCGGCGACCCCGCAATCTACGGTGCTATCCAGGAACAGATGGATGCCTTTGACAAGCGCGGCATTGCCTACGATGTCATTCCTGGTGTCAGCTCCTTCCTGGCTACGGCTGCGGCACTGAAGCAGGAATACACGCTGCCGGGCATTTCTCAGACGGTCATCATCACGCGCCAGGAAGGCCGCACGCCGGTGCCGGAACGCGAGAAACTCCGGAGCCTGGCGGCGCATCAAGCCACCATGTGCATCTTCCTTTCCATCACGATGCTCGAGGATGTCGTCAAGGAACTCATCGCCGGAGGCTATGAGGAGACGACACCGATTGCCATCGTGCAGAAAGCTTCGTGGCCAGAGCAGAAAATCGTGCGGGCCACACTGGCGACCATCTGCCAGGCGATTGCGGGGCAGGGCATTGACCGCACGGCGATGATCGTTGTCAGCCGCTGCCTGGGTTCGGATTATGAACTGTCGCGGCTTTATGCCCCGGAATTCTCGCATATGTTCCGACAGGCCTCGAAATGAGGACGGCGGTTTTTGCCCTGACCCAGCAGGGCATTCTTTGTGCCGGACGCGTGCGTTCCTGCCTTGACGAAGGAGCCGAGCTTTTCTTGCCGGAGCGCTTCCTGGCGGTGCCGGAGGTGATGGCTCCGATAGGGGATGCTGCGGCCATCCATCCCTTTTCCAGGCTGCGCCCTGCAGTGCAAGAGGCGTTTCCCCGCTTTGAGGCACTCGTCTTCGTGATGGCCACGGGCATTGTCGTGCGCATGATTGCGCCGCTTTTGCGGAGCAAACTGGAAGATCCGGCCGTCGTGGTACTCGATGAACAGGGACGCCATGTCATCAGCCTGCTCTCCGGGCATGTGGGCGGTGCCAACAGCTTGGCGCAGCAGCTTGCAGGGGCGCTGGGCGCAGACCCCGTCATCACGACAGCCACCGATGTGGAGGGGCTCATGGCCCCCGATGCCTGGGCCGCGGAGCTTGGGCTCATGCCCTGGCCTAAATCGCATATCCAGGCCGTCAACACGGCTTTGCTGGTAAAACGGCTGCCGGTTTATCAGCTGTCTTCCCGTCTCATTACGCGGGATTTCTACGCGCAGTGGCTCACGGCACATCGTTTGTCCTGGCAATCGGCAATGCCAGCAGTTGCGGGCAGCGATCAGCCGCTTGTCATCCTCGCGCCGCCTGCTGATCTGCCGTCTGCCGCTGACGTGCCGCCTGGCACGCTTTATCTGGTGGAGCGTCCGCTTTTTGCCGGCGTGGGCTGCAAGCGGGGCATGAGTGCCGCGCATATCCTGGCTGCACTGCAGGAGGCCTGCCAGCGCATCGGCATGCCGGTGGCGCGTATCGCGGCATTGGGCAGTACGATCGTCAAGGCACAGGAAGCCGGCCTTTTGCAGGCAGCAGAAGAACTGGCACGCCCCCTTCACTTCTTTTCGCAGGCGGAGCTGGAATCTGCCATTGCTGCTTATGGTTTGCAGGAATCGCCTTTTGTCAAGAAGACAATCGGCGTGGGCAATGTCTGTGAAGCCGCAGCCGTCTGCTGCAGCACGGGACGCGTGCGCTTCGCCCTACTCAAGACGCGCTTTGCAGGCGTGACTGTTGCTCTTGCCTGGGGGCTGTGAATCGCAGGCACTAGGGGATGTTCCCTGTTTATGGTATAATGAGGAAGAGTTTTGCTTTTCGGCAGGACAGTTTGAGTTTTTAGGAGGATTTTCATGGGCAAGATCACAGTAATCGGCATCGGGCCGGGCAGTCTGGAAGATATGACGCCACGGGCGCGCAAGGCCATTGAAGCTGCAGGAGTCGTGGCTGGTTATAACACGTATATCCGCCTCATCGAAAGCATGCTGGCAGATAAAAAAGTCATCGGCACGGCGATGATGCAGGAAATCGACCGTTGCCGCATGGCTGTGGACGAGGCGGCCAAAGGTGCGGATACGGTCGTCGTTTCGAGCGGGGATGCCGGTGTCTACGGCATGGCCGGCCTGGTACTTGAACTCCTGCTCAAGCGGGACAAGGCGGATCGTCCGGAATTCGGCGGCATCATAGCCGGCGTTTCAGCTGTCAATGCTGCCGCTTCGGTACTCGGCGCACCGCTCATGCACGATTTTGCCGTCATCAGCCTCTCAGATCTCCTGACGCCCTGGGAGCTTATCTGCAAGCGTGCGGAGATGGCTGCTGCCGGCGATTTTGTCGTGGCTCTCTACAACCCGAAAAGCCGCAAGCGCGTGCAGAATATCGAAGAGATCCGTGAAATCATGCTGCGCCACAAGCGTCCGGATACGCCGGTCGGCATTGTCACGGCAGCCAGCCGCACAGGAGAGAAGAAAATCCTCTCGACACTGGAGGATTTCACCAAAGAGGAAATCAACATGTTCTCCCTGGTCATCATCGGCAATTCCAAGACATATGTGAAGGAAGGCTACATGATTACGCCGCGCGGCTATGAGAACAAGGAGCAGGGCTTATGATCTTCGTGGCAGCGGGAACACAGGATGGCCGCGAGCTTACGGCTCTGCTCCTGCAGAAAGGCTATGCGGTAACGGCTTCTGTCGTCAGCCATTATGGTGAGCAGCTGCTGGCAGAGTCCGGCAGCGGCAGGCTGGTCATCAACGAAGAACCCCTGGATGAAGAAGGACTCTCCGCCTATATGAAAGATCACGACATCCGCCTCTTCGTCGATGCCAGTCATCCGTATGCCGTGCATGTCTCGGAGAATGCCATGTCGGCTTGCCATAAGCTTGGCATTCCCTATATCCGCTACGAACGCTCTCTGACTGAGCTTTCCTATGAGAATATCGTGGTGGTACACAGCTATGAGGAAGCGGCGAAAGAAGCGGCAGCGCGCGGCCGTACCATCTTCCTGACGACGGGCAGCCGGAACCTGCAGCGCTTCACGACGGCGGATCCCCTGCAATCGTGTACTATCATCGCGCGGGTCCTGCCCACGGCAGAAGTGCTGGCTCTCTGTGAACATCTGGGACTTACGCCCCGGCAGATCGTGGCCTTGCAGGGGCCGTTTTCCACGGAACTCAACCGGGAGCTTTTCAAGAAATATCACGCGGATGTCATCATCACGAAAAACAGCGGGACTATCGGCGGTACGGATACGAAACTCGCGGCGGCTGCCGCGCTGGACTTGCCAGTCATCGTCATCGACCGGCCGGTCCTGCAATACGATCACCTGGCGCACACCTATGACGATGTGTTGTTATTTGTGGAGGAATACTTCTGATGGAATTTATCAAGAAACCCATGGCTATCGAGAATCGCAGCATGGAGATCATTGCGCCGCATCTTGCGGGGCTGAACCTTTCACCGGAGGCCGTCAAGGTCTATTCGCGTATCATCCATGCGGCCGGTGATGTGGAATACGCTCCCATCATCCGCATGTCGGAGGATGCCATTGCAGCTGGCATGAAAGCACTGGCGGGAGGCTGTGATATCTATACGGATGTGGAGATGGTGCGCACAGGCATCAACAAGCGCAAGCTTGCTTCTTTTGGCGGCGAAGCGCACTGCCTGATTGCAGACCCTGAGATCGCGGCGACGGCCAAAGAGCTTGGCATTACCCGTTCTATGGCTGCCATGCGTTCCTTCGGGCATGCGCTCGATGGCAATATCGTCGCCATCGGCAATGCACCGACAGCACTCTTTGAAGTCCTGCGCCTTGCTGAAGAAGAAGGGGTGCGCCCTGCCTGCATCGTCGGCATCCCCGTGGGATTTGTCGGCGCGGCCGATTCCAAGGCGGCCCTGGCAAAGAACGGGCGGGTTCCCTACATCACCGTGGAAGGCACGAAAGGCGGGAGCCCGATTGCAGCGGCAGCCGTCAATGCGATGATGTATCTCATCGACAACAGCCGGGACTGAGGAAAGAGTCCCGCAGATTTTCCCAGATTGGTTCTTATAAGAGGAGGATTTTCATGGAGTATTCTCTTCCCAGATTGGTCATCGCGGCCGCTCAGTCCGGTTCGGGCAAGACGACGGTCGCGACAGGGCTTCTGTCGGCTCTGCGTCAGCGCGGCATAGTCGTGCAGTCCTTCAAAGTGGGACCGGATTACATCGATCCTGGATACCATCGCCTGGCAAGCGGCCGGGCCGCGCATAATCTCGACACCTGGCTCGTGCCGAAGGAACGCGTGCCGGCCTTGTTTGCGCAGGAATCGGCAGGTGCGGATATTGCGGTTGTCGAAGGTGTCATGGGCCTTTATGATGGTGGCCGCGAAGGTGTGAGTTCGACGGCGGAGATCGCGAAGCTGCTCAAGGCCCCGGTCATCCTTGTCATCGATGCCAAGTCGATGGGGGCTTCGGCTGCTGCACTGGCCATGGGCTTCCGCGATTACGACCCGGAGGTGCAACTGGCAGGAGTCATCCTCAACCGGCTGGGTTCCAAGACACATGAAGCCATGATCCGTCAGGCCATGAAGGAAATCGACATGCCGGTCCTGGGCGCGCTTTACCGCAACGAAGAACTGCACATGCCCGAGCGTCATCTGGGGCTTTTGCCCGCGGAGGAGAATACGGACCGGGAAATCGTCGAAGCGCTTGGCAACGCGGTAGCAGGTTCTCTGGATCTGGAAGCCATCCTGCATCTGGCCTGCCTGACACCTGAACTCTTGACCTGTGAGCAGCCGGCAGAGCTGCGTGGTGCCTCTGAGACCGTCTGCCGCATCGGCATTGCCAGGGATGAAGCCTTTTCCTTTTATTACCCGGCCAGCCTCAAGGAGCTGGAGTCCCTTGGTGCGGAACTCGTGCCTTTCAGCCCGCTCCATGACAAGGCACTGCCGGACGTCGATGGACTCTTCATCGGCGGCGGCTTCCCGGAGATGTTTGCCGAGAAGCTGTCGGGCAATGAAGCCATGCGCAACGCCATCCGCGCAGCTGCAGAAAAGGGCATGCCAATCTATGCAGAATGCGGCGGATACATGTACTTGATGCAGGAACTCCAGGATTTTGACGGCCGTATTTATCCGATGTGCGGCGTTTTCGCCGGCAAGGCAGCCATGACCAGGAAACTCCAGATGGTCGGTTATGTCGATGCCGTCCTGCAGCAGGCAACAATACTCGGCCCTGCCGGGACGAGCATTCATGGCCACGAGTTCCATTTCTCGCAGGAAGAAGGGGACGGCAGCGAGGACGGCAGGCCGTTCGTGTTCACGAAGATGCGCAATGGCAGCCGCTATCCGGCGGGGCAATGCCATAAGCAGGCCCTGGGCAGCTATCTTCATCTGCATTTCGCCGGCTGCCCGGAAGCAGCTGAGTATTTTGTGGAGGCGTGCCGGCAATGGGAAAGATGATCCTGGTGACGGGCGGCGCCCGGAGCGGCAAATCCTCGTTTGCAGAAAATCTGATAGCCAAGGCCGGGACACGCATTGCCTATATTGCGACGGCGCAGATCTTTGACGAGGAGATGCGTTATCGCGTCGAGCTGCACCGGCGGCGCCGCCCAGACTCCTGGCAGACGTATGAGGCGCCGTTTGGGGCGGAGAAAGCCCTGCAGGAGGCCGGCTGCGCCCACGATGCCATCCTGTTTGACTGTGTGACCATCTACCTCAGCAATCTCCTGTGTGAACCGGGAGAGCGTACCGAGGCGGAGGAATACGAGCGGGTGCAGCAGGCCATGGCTCGCCTCATTGCCGCAGTCCGGCAGCTGCCTCCCGGTGTCACCGTTGTTTTTGTCACGAATGAGGTTGGGGCCGGCATCGTACCGGAAAATGCCCTGGCACGACGCTATCGTGACCTGGCAGGACTGGCCAATCAGCAGCTGGCGCGGGCGGCAGACGAGGTCCATGCCGTGATCTGTGGCTTGCCGCTGCAACTGAAATGATCCAATTCGTAAAATAATCCAATCATCCATAGGAACAGAACAATCCGTTCGGAATCAAAGGGGGACTTTTTGTGTCCAAATCCATCATGCTCATGGGAACGAGCTCTCATGTCGGCAAAAGCATCCTGACGACGGCACTCTGCCGCATCTTTCACCGCGAGGGACGCCGTGTCGTGCCATTCAAGGCGCAGAATATGGCGCTGAATTCCTATGTGACCAAAGAGGGGCTGGAAATGGGACGGGCGCAAGTGGCCCAGGCTGAGGCTGCTGGCCTTGAGCCGATGGTCGACATGAATCCTGTCCTCCTGAAACCGACGGGGCATTCCTGCTCCCAGGTCATCCTCGAAGGCCGCCCGGTCGGCAATATGAGTGCGCGGGAATATCATAAGGGCTATTCTCTGCAGGCATTCGGTGCGGTCAAGGCCGCACTCGGCCGCCTGCAGCAGGAATACGATACGCTTGTCATCGAGGGGGCGGGCAGTCCGGCAGAAATCAATCTCAAAGACCACGATATCGTCAACATGCGGGTGGCTAAATACCTGCAGGCTCCGGTGCTGCTCATCGCGGATATTGACCGCGGCGGTGCGCTGGCATCGCTCGTCGGTACGCTGGAACTCCTCGATGAGGAGGAGCGCGCCCTGGTCAAGGGCTTGGTGATCAACAAGTTCCGCGGTGATGTCTCGCTCCTGACGCCGGCCGTCGATTTCCTCGAGAAGAAGACGGGCAAGCCTGTTCTTGGCATCGTGCCGTATCTCGAGCATCTAGGCATCGAGGATGAAGATTCGGTTTCGCTGGAGGATAAGGCAGCCATGCCGCATGGTGAGGCGGAAATCCGCATTGCGGTCATTGAGACGCCGAAACTCTCAAACTTCACGGATTTCGATGCTCTGGCGGAAGAACCAGATGTCGAAGTGGATTATGTGCGTACGCCCGAAGAACTCGGTCATCCCGACCTCATCATCCTGCCGGGCTCCAAGAATACGACGGAGGATCTGCTGCATCTGCGCAAGACCGGCATGGAGGCGGCTATCCGTGACTGCACGGATCGCGGCATCCCGCTTATCGGCATCTGCGGCGGGTATCAGATGCTCGGCTGCCGACTCGAGGATCCCGAGCATGTGGAATCCGGTCATGAGGCCGTGGACGGCCTGGGCTATCTGCCGATGATCACGACTTTCACGCAGGAAAAGCGCACCGTCCAGGTGACAGCGGCTTGCCCGGCCTTGGATTTCTTCCATGGGCACTTGACGGCAACGGATATGCCGGGCTATGAGATCCACATGGGGCGCACGGAATTCCTGAAACAGATCCCGCATCCCTTCCATATCGTGCGCCAGGGCGATGTTCCTGCTGACTACTGGGATGGAGCGGTGAGCAGCGACCAGCTCGTGTTTGGCACGTATATCCATGGCCTATTCGACCACGACGGTTTCCGCCGCCAGCTCATCAACATCCTGCGCAGCTGCCGCGGCCTCTCGCCGCTGGCCGTTCAGCGCAGCCGGTGGCAGGAAAAGGAAGAAGCCTATAATCGGCTGGCGGATACGGTGGCGGCAAGCCTTGACATGGAGAAGCTCGCCGCCATCATGGGGGATCGTCCATGAATGTAGCAATCCTGGCCTTTGTCATCGATACGATCATCGGCGATCCCCGCACGAAATTCCATCCTGTCGTACTGATCGGCAAGCTCATATCCCTGCTTGAACGCTTCTATTATCGGGCGGAAGACAGCAATGGGCGGAAGTTCTTCTCGGGAGCCATCCTGGTGCTGATCGTGCTGTTCCTCACCTATGATGCGGCTGCGGCATTGCTTTATCTCTCGTATTACATCCCTTGGGAATGGGGGAGGGAACTGGTCGCTGCAATGCTGCTTTCGTTCACGATTTCACCGCAGAGCCTTGCCAAGGCAGGCAAGGGCATCTATGCACTCCTGATTACCGGGGATCTTGCGGAAGCGCGCAAGAAAGTGGGCTGGATCGTTGGCCGCGATACGGACAAGCTCGACGACAGCGAGATTGCCCGCGCTACAGTGGAGACCATCGCTGAGAACACCGTGGACGGCATCATCTCGCCGCTTTTCTTTTTCGTGATTGGCGGGGTGCCGCTGGCCTTTCTCTATCGTGCAGCCAACACCATGGATTCGATGCTGGGCTATAAGAATGAGAAATACCTTTATTTCGGGCGGGCTGCCGCGAGACTCGACGATGTCCTGAACTACATCCCGGCACGCCTGACGGGACTCCTGTTCGTGGCGGCAGCCTCGCTGCTGGGCTTTGATGCCGGCCATGCCTTCCGGATGATGCGCCGGGATGCCGACAAGCATCCGAGCCCGAACGGCGGGTATGCTGAGGCCACGGTGGCAGGAGCGCTGCACATCCGTCTCGGCGGCATCAACAGCTACTTCGGCAAGAAGTCTTTCCGCGCCTACATGGGGGAGGCCATCGAAGCCACAGCTCCCAAGCACATCATGGAATGCATCCGCATGATGTACACGGCAACGGTCCTGTTCCTGATTCTCGCCTATGCCGTGCTGAAGTTCATGGGACTTTGATGGGTAACTAAACTGTTGCCAGATATTTACTCAAACGGATAAATATCTGTAAAATTTTATCGACAGAATACCCTTCGTATCAGGAAAACTGGTGCGAACTCAGTGTTAAATGCTTTTAATCCCTAAGAGCCTCACAACGAAACAGCAGCTGGAAACGGCAAGCTGAGTGGTGCGAAAGCAGAAAAAACGTGAGGATGGCATAAGGTGAAACAAAACGAATCAGTGCTGGCGAAAGGCAAAGCGTGACACGCCAGAAACGTTCGCCCTAAGTGCTAAGACAATGGGTGTTTAGCAGGGAAAGCCCTAAA
>JAQYBD010000107.1 GCA_029338835.1 Selenomonadaceae bacterium
TACGAGCAATGTCGGCCAGTCGAGATCCGAGAAGATTGACCGGTATCTCGCCAACGGCGTGCTGGCTCTGCCGATTTTCCTGCTCATCCTCTATGCGGTATTCCAGATCACGTTCACCTGGATTGGCCAGCCGATTGCGGACTTCCTCGATGACCTCATCAACACGGACTTCGTCGACTTCATGACGGACTTCCTGACGGATGCCGGCGTGGCCGACTGGATGGTCTCGCTCGTCTGTGACGGCATCATCTCGGGCGTCGGCGCGGTGCTGACGTTCGTGCCGCTGATCTTCGTGCTGTTCTTCTGCCTGTCCTTCCTTGACGGCACGGGCTACATGGCCCGCATCGCTTTCATCATGGATCCGATCATGCGCCGCTGCGGCCTGACGGGCAAAGGCGTCATGCCGCTCATGATGGGCTTTGGCTGCGGCGTGCCGGCCATCATGGGTGCGCGTGCGCTCGACTCCGAGAAGGATCGCATGGTTTCCATCCTCGTCACGCCGTTCCTCACGTGCGGCGCCAAGCTGCCAATCATGGCCTTGTTCGCCGCCATGTTCTTCCCCGATAACGCGGCGAATGTCGTTTTTGCCATGTATGTCATCGGCATGGTCATGGCCATCGTCGTCGCCAAAGGACTCGGCTCCACGATGTTCAAGTCGGAAGGCTCCACGTTCCTCCTGGAACTGCCGCCGTATCGCATGCCGGATATGAAGACGGTTCTCCTCGAAACCTGGGATAAAGGCAAGGGCTACCTCATCAAAGCCGGTACGATCATCTTCGCGGCTTCCGTCCTGCTCTGGGTCATGTCGAACTACAACTTCAGCGGCCCGGCTGAGATTGAGGATTCCATCCTCGCCACGGTCGGCAGCTGGATGTCGAAACTCTTCGTCTTCCAGGGTTTTGATACCTGGGAGGCTGGTGCAGCCGTACTCTCCGGCATCATGGCCAAAGAGACGGTCGTTGCGACCATCGGTATCCTCTACGGTGCCGGTGATGTCTCGACGGAAGCGGAAGATGCCGCCGATACGGCATCTACGATGATGCAGACGGGCATGGCCACAGCTTTCACGAGTCTCTCGGCCTTCTCTTTCATGGTCTTCTCGCAGCTCTACACGCCTTGCGTGACGGCACTCGGCACGATCAAGAAGGAAGCCGGCGGCTGGAAGTGGGTCGCATTCTCCGCGTTCTACATGTTCGCGATTGCCTGGCTCGTCTCGCTGCTCGTCTATCAGATCGGCAGCCTGCTTGGCTTCGCCGGCTGACCATGAAAGACTTCTTTGCCCTTGCAGCAGCTGGCCTGCTGTGATACGCTGGAAACAGGTTCTTGAAAAGTATATGCCCCGGGCTGTATATGTCCGGTTTGATTGGAGGGATCTTTATGGCAACCTTTGTTGTAGGCGCTTTGGTGGCGGTAGGACTCTATTATGCCCTGCGCCATGTTTACCGCAATTTCCGCCTTGGGCGTGAGGACTGCTGCGGCGGCAACTGCTCGGCATGCAGCGGGCACTGCATGGGAGGTCGTTCTCTCCCCGCCAGGAAATGAGGCTTTGCTCCTATCGCTCCTACTACGTCAGCAGATGGTTCATCGGCTCATGAGATGTTCCATCTGGTGTCAGGAACGCATGACGCACCGGCAGGCCTGCTCGCTCGCCGGTGCGTTTCGTATTCCTGGTTTGTGGCCGGATTCCGGCAAGATTTGTTAAAAGATAGCTAGTTTGTCTTTTCATATGCACGCAAATGTGGTAATATAAAAGACAGAGATTTGTCTTTGAGGCGGGGAGCGTTTCCCCACCGGCGGTATAGCCCGCGAGCCTGCCTGGCAGGCACGATCCGGTGTGATTCCGGAGCCGACCGTATAGTCGGGATGAGAAAAGGCAGGCACGTGTTTTTCACATGTAGAAGCAGCCGCTGGAGAAGAATCTGCCAGCGGCTTTTTGTTTTCTCAACGTCTCATACACAGATCCATGTTCCTTTGTCGAATCATGAGAATCTGAGGTGATTGCATGCAGGATGAAGAATTCATGCGGGAGGCCCTGCAGCTTGCCCGCAACGCCGAAGGGCGGACTTCGCCAAATCCCATGGTGGGGGCGGTGATTGTCCGCGATGGCCGCATCGTGGCTGTCGGCTGGCACAGGAAGGCCGGCACGCCGCATGCGGAGGTCCATGCGCTGCGCATGGCAGGTGACTTGGCCAAGGGGGCGACGCTCTATGTGACGCTCGAGCCCTGTGCGCATTACGGCCGCACGGGTCCGTGTGCCAAGGCGGTTGTCGAGGCCGGCATCCGTCGCGTCGTCATCGCGATGCAGGATCCGAATCCTCTGGTGGCGGGCAAGGGCATCCGCATCCTCCGCGAGGCAGGTGTCGAAGTCACCTGCGGCGTACTCGAGGAGGAAGCGCGGAAGCTCAACGAGATCTTCCTCAAGTGGATTCCGGAGAAAATGCCGTTTGTCGTCCTCAAGACAGCCATGTCGCTTGACGGCAAGATTGCGACGCGCACGGGGGCTTCGCAGTGGATCACGGGCGAAGCGGCAAGGCTGCGCGTCCACCGGTATCGCGACCGCTACGACGCCATCCTCGTGGGCATCGGTACGGTGCTTGCCGATGACCCGAGCCTCACGACCCGGCTGCCGGATGGCACGGGCAGGAATCCCGTCCGCATCATCGTGGACAGCAAGGCTCGCACGCCGCTTGTGGCCAAAGTCGTTGCGGATAAGGCCGCGCGCACGATCATCGCCGTGACGGAAGCTGCACCCGAGGCACGCGTGGCAGCTCTGCGCGCAGCCGGCGTGGAAGTACTCATCGCTGGGCGGGGACCCCAGGTCGATTTGCGGCTGCTCTGCCGGCAGCTCGGCCAGCAGGATATCTGCTCCATCTTCGTCGAAGGTGGCGGCAGCATCGGGTTTTCCTTCCTGCAGGCCGGTCTTGTCGACAAGCTCCATGCCTTTATCGCGCCCAAGCTCATCGGCGGGCGCACGGCCCTGACGCCGGTGGAGGGAGAGGGGTTCGCCGAACTCAAGGATGCTGTGGAACTCCGGGATATGGAGGCCGAGCAGCTTGGCGCAGATCTCCTCGTCACCGCTTACACGCAGGCTGCAGGAAAATGAATGGGGGACGTTTATGTTTACAGGGATCATTGAAGAAGTCGGCCGCATCCAGCGGCTCGGCGGCGGTTCTTTGACCATCGCCGCCAAAGAAGTCCTCCAGGATGTACACGTGGGCGACAGCATTGCCGTCAACGGCATCTGCCTGACGGTCACTTCGTTCGCTGCGCGCCATTTCACGGCCGATGTCATGCCGGAAACGGTGCGCCGCACCTCGCTTGCAGGCCTGCGCCAGGGCAGCCCCGTGAATCTTGAGCGCGCGCTGCAGCTTGGCGGACGGCTCGGCGGCCATATCGTCTCCGGTCATATCGACGGTACGGGCACGATCTGCGCTTTCCGCGACGAGAAGAACGCCATTCTCATGACGGTGAAGGCAGAGCCTGCCATCCTGCAGGGCATTGTCGAGAAGGGCTCGGTGGCCCTTGATGGCATCAGCCTGACGGTGGCCGAGGTCACGGATCAGGATTTCACGGTGAGCCTCATCCCGCACACGCGCGAGGTCACGAACCTCGGCAGCCGCAAGGCGGGCGATTGCATCAATATCGAGAACGATGTCATCGGCAAATACGTGGCCAAGCTGCTCAGCGGAGCCTGCGGCACAGCTGGAGGGGCAGAGCCGTCAGGACAGCCGGAGGGCCTTACGAAGGATTTCTTGATAAAGAACGGCTTCTTTATCTGAAATCGGAGGGAACGCTTCACGAAGGAAACGTTCCGCAGCATGAGACAGCAGCCCGCAATCCAATGCAACCAAAGAAAAGAAAACGAATCAGGAGTGAAGATACATGTCAGATTTTGCAACGGTAGAACAGGCCATCGAGGATATCCGGAATGGCAAGATGGTCGTCGTCGTCGATGACGAGGACCGCGAGAATGAAGGCGATCTCATCGTCGCTGCCGAGACGGTAACGCCGCAGGACATCAATTTCATGGCGACTTATGCCAAGGGCCTCATCTGCACGCCGATTGACGGCAAGCGCCTTGATGAACTCAATATCGGCCAGATGGTCGTCAACAACACGGACAACCACGAGACGGCATTCACGGTGTCCATCGATGCGTACGATACGGAAACGGGCATCTCGGCCTTTGAGCGCTGCCATACGATCAAGAAGCTGCTCGACCCGAAGGCTAAGCCTGCAAGCTTCCGCCGCCCCGGGCATGTCTTCCCGCTGCGCTCCGTCGAGGGCGGCGTGCTGCGCCGTGCCGGCCATACGGAGACGACGACGGATCTCGCGCGTCTCGCCGGTTTCTATCCGGCGGGCCTCTGCTGCGAGATCATGGACGATGACGGCCATATGATGCGCACGCCGCGCCTCAAGGAATTCGCCAAGCAGCACGGCCTGCACATCATCACGGTGCAGTCGCTCATCGAATACCGCAAGCGCACGGAAAACTTCGTGCATGAAGTGGCCGATGTCGATTTCCCGAGCAAGTACGGCCATTTCCGCATCCACGCATATGAGAACGAACTCAACAACAAATGCGATATCGCCATCGTCAAGGGCGAGGTGCGCGGCAAGAAGGATGTCCTCGTGCGCGTCCATTCGGAATGCCTGACGGGCGATGCACTGGGCTCCCTGCGCTGTGACTGCGGCGATCAGCTGGCCCTGGCTCTCAAGAAAATCGAGGCCGAAGGGGAGGGCGTTGTCCTCTACATGCGCCAGGAAGGCCGCGGCATCGGCCTTGCGAACAAGATGCGCGCCTATGCGCTGCAGGACAAGGGCCGTGACACTGTGGAAGCCAATGTCGAACTCGGCTTCGCGCCGGATCTGCGCGATTACGGCATCGGGGCGCAGATCCTTGCGGATCTCGGCCTCACGAGCATCCGCCTGATGACGAACAACCCGGCTAAGCGTGCGGGCCTTGAAGGCTATGGCCTCGAGATCACGGGGCGCGTGCCGCTGCAGGTGCATGCCAACAAGTTTGACAAGCGGTATCTCACGGTCAAGAAAGTCAAGATGGGCCATCTTTTCAGCGATGATACGCTGAAGTGATCGGCTGGCGTCCCATGACCATGCTGCCATGCTGCCGGACAGGCATTGGCGGCATGATTGTCATGATGGTATAGAGGCGGCATGATTGTACAGAATGGAGGAAAAACCATGGCAAATGTAATGGAAGGTTTTGTGACGGGCAAGGGCCTCAAGTTTGGCCTCGTCGTCGCGCGTTTCAATGAATTCATCACGAACAAGCTCCTGGGCGGCGCACTCGATACGCTGCATCGTCATGAGACGAACGATGAGGATATCGATGTGGCCTGGGTACCGGGCGCTTTTGAGATCCCGCTCGTCGCCAAGAAGATGGCAGAGTCAGGCAAGTACGATGCCGTCATCTGCCTCGGCGCCGTCATCCGCGGTTCGACGACACATTACGATTACGTTTGCAACGAGGTCTCGAAGGGTGTGGCTCAGGTCGGCCTGCAGACGGGCGTGCCGACGATCTTCAGCGTTGTGACGACGGAGAACATCGAGCAGGCTATCGAACGCGCAGGCACGAAAGCCGGCAACAAGGGTGCTGACGGCGCGATGGCTGCCATGGAAATGGCCAATCTGCTCAGGAAGATCGGCTGAGTGCCGCTTGCTTTCCTGGCAAAACATCGAAAATCATGCGCTTGGCAGCGCACAGCTCGGGGGAGTAGTGTGCCGCCAGGCGTATCTTGCTATCTGCCGAAAGGGGATCATCTTATGAAAATTGGTATCATCAGCGACACGCACGGTCATGAAATGGCCTGGGCAAAGGCTTACGAGAAGCATTTCCACGATGCGGATCTCATCTTGCATGCCGGCGACGTACTCTACCATGGTCCGCGCAACCCGATGAAGGAAGATTACAATCCCGCCGGACTCGTGGAGCGCATCAATCATTCATCTGTCCCTGTCGTCATCGCGCGCGGCAACTGCGATTCTGCCGTTGACGCCAGCTGCCTCAAGACGCCGATCCTCGCGCCGTACGCCTATGTCGTTCACGAGGGCCGCCGCATCATCATCACGCATGGCGATGCCGTCATGACGGATGCCGAGAAGGACGCCATGGCAAAGAACTATAAGGCCGATGTCTTCATCAGCGGCCATGTCCATGTGACGGTACTCGAGCAGCGCGGGCAGACCGTTTTCCTGAATCCTGGTTCGGCGGCACTTTCCAAGCGCCCGGACGGCCGCAACACCATCGCCGTCTGGCAGGATGAGACAATCCGCATCTATGATATCGATACGGATGAGGTACTCGCCGAACTGACGCTGCCGAAAAAGGCATGAATGTCAGCGAAAATCGAAAAAGGAGTTTTTTTATCTATGAAAGACCATCTTGTAAAAGCGACGGCAGAAGGTGTGCGCATCTATGCTGCCGTCACGACGGATCTCGTCAATGAGGCCATCCGCCGCCATGACTGCCATGCCGTTGCGGCAGCGGCGCTCGGCCGCACGATGACAGGCGCGCTGCTGCTCGCAGCCAATCTCAAGAACCAGGAAGCCTTGACTGTGACGCTTGATGGCCATGGCCCGCTCGGCCGGGTCACGGCCGATGCCACGCCCGAGGGCTTTGTACGCGGCTATGTCGGCAATCCGCATGTCGATTTGCCGCAGAATGCCCAGGGCAAAATCGATGTCGGCGGCGGTGTCGGCACGGATGGCACGGTGACGGTGACGCGCTTCACGGGGCTGCGCAATCCCGTGACGGGCAGTGCGCCGCTGACGGATGGCGAGATTGCCGATGATCTGACGAAATACCTCTACGTTTCGGAGCAGACTCCGTCGAGCGTCGGCCTGGGCGTACTCATCGGCCATGCCGGTGATCAGCTTGCCTGCATCGGTGCGGGCGGGTTCATCTTGCAGCCGCTGCCCGATGTCAGTGACGAGGTCCTCGATCGCCTCGAAGCGAACCTGCGCGCGGTGAAGTCCGTCTCGCGCATGGTGGATGAGGGCTACGATGCCAAGGGCATCATCGCGGCCGTACTCAAGGGCTTCGATATCCACTATCTGACGCAGACGGAGCTGGCTTTCCGCTGCCACTGCTCGAAGCAGCGCGTCAGCGAGATCCTCTTGAGCCTGGGCGAAAAAGATCTCAAATCCCTCGTGGAGGACGGTCATGCCGAGGCCTGCTGCCCGTTCTGCGGTGAGCGTTACCAGTTCACCGGCGAGGAACTCCAGGCCATCTACGACCACGCCATGGCAGACCGCAGGGACGCGCAGGGCTGAGATGAAAAAGAGAATGGCTGACGTCTCGCAGCTGGATATGGCTGGTACGGTGGTCACGGTCACGCGCAAGGCCATCAAGAACTTCTACGTGCGCGTGGATCGCGAGACGGGTGAGGTATGCGTTACGGCGCCGAAGCACCTTGCGGATGCGGAACTGCTGCGCCTCCTGCAGCGTGACTGGGCCTGGGTAAAGCGCCAGCGTGCGAAGGCGGCGCGCCGTCCGCAGCTGCCGTCCCATCGCTATGAAGACGGCGAGATCTTTTATCTCTGGGGACGCCCTTATGTGCTGACCGTGCGCGTACGGGCTGCACAGCGCACGGCTGTCTGCACCAGGACCGGCAGGCTCCTCCTTTACGTCGCGGCCTCCGCAGGACAGGAAGAGCGGCGCAAAGCTATCGAGGTCTGGTACCGCGCAAAGCTCATGCAGGGCGTCGAGGAGCTGCGCGCCGAGACGGAGGCCATCGTCGGCCGCAGGCCGCGGGAATACCGCATCAAGAAGATGAAGACGCGGTGGGGGACATGCAACGTCCTCGCCGGCCGCATCTGGCTCAACCTCAAGCTCGCGCAGTACCGGCCGGCCATCCTGCGCTACATCATGCTCCATGAACTCACGCATCTCTGGGTGCAGAACCATGGCTCAGCGTTCCATGCGCATATGGACAGCTTCTGCCCGGAGTGGCGGGCGCTCAAGCGCGAGCTGGATGAGGGGCCGTCTTATGAGATCTGATGATATAAAAAGTCACATTCCGACAATCTTGTCAGGAATGTGACTTTTTGTTCATGGATTTCAGATCAAGAATGCAGCAAAGCGCCAGCCTTCCCCTTTGGGGAAGGTGGCAGCGAAGCTGACGGACGGGGCGGCGTCCCCTCTGGGGAAGCTGGCGGCGCAGCCGTCTGAAGGGGCAACTGCTCGCCGCAGCATATCATCACGATGCAAACGAACATCCCTCATTTGACCGATACGACGTATAATCTAGGTTGAAATCATCCTATATCTAGGCTACAATAGAACGAGAGGTGAAAAATCATGAATATCAATACGGACAATCTCATCCCTATGACCGAAGCCAATCAGAACTTTTCAAAGGTCGCTCGCCTGGTGGATCAGAAAGGCTCTGTCCTTATCCTCAAAAACAATGTGCCGCGCTACTTGATCCTGGATTTCCAAAAGATACAGGAAGAGTCAACCATGCCAGACGAAGACGTCATGGCCATTTCCCGCCGACTAATGAAAGAGAATAAAGAAGCATACGAGGTACTCGCCAAATGATCCGGCTGACAAAGCATCAAGTCATCCAGATGCATAAAGAACTCCTCTCATATACGGGCGGAACTGCAGGAGTGCGCGATGAAAGCTTGCTGGAAAGCGCTCTTGCGGCTCCATTCATGATGTTTTCCGGCACAGAGCTGTTTCCGTCTCTTGAAGAAAAAGCAGCTCGTCTTTGCTACGGACTTGTAAAGAACCATGCCATGGTCGATGGCAACAAACGGATCGGTGTTCATTGCATGCTCGTGTTCCTGGCAATAAATGGACAGACATTGACCTACACGCAGGAAGAGTTATGGACCATCA
>JAQYBD010000108.1 GCA_029338835.1 Selenomonadaceae bacterium
CTCGAACTTCTCGAGCATCGCCGCGTCGTAGAGGCCCGTCTTCTCATCAATCGGGAACATGCCCGAAGCATCGCCGATGCCGAGGACTTTCTCGCCGCTAAGCTGCCAGTGTACATAGCCGGCCAGCGTCGTCAAAAAAGCGATGTCCTTGACGTGATCTTCTTTATTGAGGATGGCTTGATAGAGGTGCGCGATGCTCCAGCGCTGCGGGATGTTGAAGCCGAAGAGCTCCGTGAGCTGATCTGCTGCCTCGCCCGTGATGTTATTGCGCCAGGTCCGGAACGGTGCGAGCTGCTTGCCGTCCTTGTCGAACGGCAGGTAGCCGTGCATCATCGCGCTGACGCCGATGGAGCCGATGGTCTTGAGCTCCACATGGTAGCGGCTCTGCACATCGGCCGTCAGGCTGTGGAACGCATCCTCGATGCCGAGCCAGACCGTCGCAAGGTCGTACGTCCAGATGCCGTTCTCCAGCTGGTTCTCCCAGCCGTAGCTCGTCGAGGCCAGCGTCTCGCAAGCTTCATTGACCAGCACCATCTTGATGTTCGTCGAACCGAGCTCGAGGCCGAGGGCCGTGCGGCCCGCCTCAATCGCTGCGGCATTTTTCTTTAAGTCCATGGTAAACCTTCCCTTTGCAATACCCTTACCTGATATCTATATGCGATCAGGCATTGTGCATCGATGCATTTGCGGATTTCTTCGTGCCAGCGGCCTCGATTTCCTCGAGCGTATGGCCGCGCGTCTCCGGCACGCAGTTGCGGATGAAGCAGACACCGAGCAGGCAGATGACGCCGAAGATAGCGAAGACTGCAGCCTGAGAGAACGAAGCCGTCATGATTGGGAACAGCAGGCCGACGAGGAAGGAGCCGATCCAGTTGAACGAGGATGCAAGGCCCGAAGCGCGGCCGCGGATGGCCAGCGGGAAGATCTCGCCGACGATGACCCAGGTGAGCGGTGCCCACGTGAAGGAATAGAATGCAACGTAGATGCAGAGGAAGAAGACAATCATCATCGGGTCAGCATCCGGGATGATGCTGTTGATGACAGCCGGCAGGATGAACGAGAGGCCCATGATCGTTCCGCCAACCGTCAGCAGCGTGCGGCGGTTGAACTTATCTGCGATGACGAGGAAGATCAGCGAGCCGAGGACGAGCAGGATGCCCTGGATGATCGGCCACATGAGCTGCGAGCTGGCAGCCTGTCCCGTCGCCTTCTCGACGATCAGCGGGATGTAGTAGAAGATTGCATTTGCACCCTGGAACTGCTGGAAGGCTGCAACGCCGACACCAGCCGTCACGAGGTAGCGGTACTTGTCCGAAAGAAGCGTGGCAAACGTCGTCTTGCTCTGAGCCTGTGCTTCGCTTGCTGCCGTGTTCTGGATGTCAGCGAGCTCTGCTTCGACTTCCTTGTCATTCTTGCGGATGTAACCGAGCACACGGCGTGCCTGATCGACAAAACCGTGGTTGACGAGGAAACGCGGGGATTCCGGCAGGCGCAGGACGCCGAGGAAGAGGATGATGGCCGGCACGGCAGCGAGGCCGAGCATCAGGCGCCATGCCATCGTCTCCGGCAGGTCCTTGAGCAGGAAGTCGACGATGTACGAGAGCAGCATGCCCGAGACAATCATCGTCTGGTTGATGCCCGAGAGGCGGCCGCGCAGATGAGCCGGTGCCATTTCCGACATGTAAGCCGGGACGAGGGCCGAAGCCGCGCCGACGGCGAGGCCCAGGAGGATGCGGACGCCGATGAGATAATACTGGCCGTTGTGCGGAGCGATACCAGAGAGGATCGAGCCGACAACGAAGATGAGTGCGGAGATGAGAATCATCTTGCGGCGGCCGAGGCGGTCAGAGAGCTGACCGGCGAGTGCGCCGCCAAAGATAGCGCCGAACATGACGGCCGATGTGATCCAGCCGATGATGCTCGCATTGCCCTGCAGGTTCCAATCGTTCTGCAGGAACGGCAGGGCTCCTGTCATGACGCCGATATCATAACCGAAGAGGATGCCGCCGAAGGATCCGAAGAAGTAAATGAATGCACTGGAGATTTTCTTCTCTGGCGCATTGCCTGTGCTTGTTACCATTTCTTTTCTCTCCTTTGTTCGAGTTCCAATACTTTGCTCATTTGTGTTCGAGCACATTTCATGGTTTAAATATAGCACCATGCTCCCGGTTTGTCAATCTATTTTTATTGTTTTCTATTTCTCATCGACTTATATAAATACACAGTATTTTCTGACTTTTATGCAGGGCAAAAAAACAGGGTGCATCACTCGATGCACCCTGCTCCAATCAAACTATATCTCAGAAGATATCCTTGGCGATGACGATTGTCTCGTCGCGGTTCGGGCCGACGGAGACGATGCCGAGACCGATGCCCGTGACCTCTGCCATGCGCGTGAGGTACTTCTTGGCATTCTCCGGCAGGTCTTCGTACTTGCGGATCTTGCTGATATCGCACTTCCAGCCCGGGAACGTCTCATAGACCGGCTCGACTTCCGCGAGGACCTTGAGGCTGGCCGGAATCTCGTTGAGGATCTCGCCCTTGTATTTGTAGGCGACGCACATCTTGATCTCGTCGAAGCTGTCGAGGATGTCGAGGCGCGTGACGGCCATGTAGTCGATGCCCGAGAGGATGCCGGCATAGCGGACGACACAGGCATCGAGCCAGCCCGTGCGGCGCGGACGGCCCGTGACGACGCCGTACTCGTGGCCGACTTCACGCAGTTTGTCGCCCGTCTCGTTGAGCTGTTCCGTCGGGAACGGGCCCTCGCCTACGCGCGTGCAATAAGCCTTGACGATGCCGACGACCTTGTCGATCTTCTGCGGAGCCACGCCGGCGCCGATGCCGACGCCGCCCGAGATCGGGTGCGAGGCCGTGACGTACGGATACGTGCCGTAGTCGATGTCGAGCATCGTGGCCTGTGCGCCCTCGAAGAGAATCTTGCGGCCGGCCTTGATCTCCTCGTCGAGCAGGGCGATCGTGTCGCAGACATACGGGCGCAGGCGGTCCGCATAGCCGTTGTACTCCTCGAGGATCTCTTCATAGTCGAGCGGCTCATGGTCGTAGAGCAGCTTGAGCTCGCGGTTCTTGATGGCGAGGTTTTCCTTGAGGCGCTTTGCAAACTCTTCTTTGTCGATGAAGTCGCAGACGCGGATGCCGATGCGGTCGTCGCGGTCGACATAGCACGGGCCGATGCCGTTGTGCGTCGTGCCGACCTTGTTCTTGCCGCGCGCCTCATCGGCGAGCTGGTCCATCAGGCAGTGATACGGCAGGACGAGCTGGGCGCGGTTGCTGATGCGGATGCCAGAAAGGTCGATGCCGCGCTCTGCGAGGTTGTCCATCTCCTGCAGCATGACCTTCGGGTTGAAGGCGACACCGTTGCCGATGACGCAGTGCGAACCCTTAAAGAGGATCCCCGACGGCATCAGGCGCAGCTTATAGTCTACACCATCGACGACAACGGTATGGCCGGCATTGCTGCCGCCCTGGAAGCGCACGACTGTCTCAGCCTGCTGAGCGAGATAGTCGACAATCTTGCCCTTGCCCTCATCGCCC
>JAQYBD010000109.1 GCA_029338835.1 Selenomonadaceae bacterium
CTGCCGTGACACGGTCGCCAACCGATACATTCTTGCCCGTAATATCAACGTTGTTATCAACATTGACAATACCAGAGAACGTAGAGCCCGAAGCACTCGTGCCGCCGCCGATATTGACATTGCCAGCATTTTCAATCGTGAGATTCTTCAAGGCGGCGGAATGACCCACATTGCCCCTGAGGTCGACATTGCCGCCATTGCTGTTGATGACAAGACCGGAATGTGCAAGATTTTCTTCCTGTACAAAGCCCTTCGTCGTACCTGCATACTGACTGACATCATCCCATTTCGATGCCGTACCAAAGCCAACCGATACATACGGACCGGAGTTGTTTGGCTCCATTTCCGTATTGCCAGTCAGAGACGACTTACTGCTGTTCCAGTTTGCGTAGTAGTTCTCAAGCGCTTTGCCGCTGTTTTCCGCAAATTTCGTACCCGTACCACCATTGGCCAAGCCTTCAGGACCCGTTACCCAATAGTAGCCATCCCTGTACGTGGAATCTACCGGATCATTCTTATTGCCGCTGCCCCGGCCGCCGACGAACAACGGATTCTCCTTGCCCTGGCTGACAAGCGAGTTTTCAAGTGCCGTCGTGATGGTCGCAAGATACGTATCACCCGTATTGGCACCCGTGCCGCTTGCCGCAAGAGTCTTGGCAGCCGTCCAATTATTGGCTAAAGACTTGGAGAGTGCTTCCTTCTGCTCGGAATCCAACTCAGAATAAGCAAGGTTCCTTGTTACCCAATGACCATGCCATATGTTCCCTGTCCACTCGCTAACAGTATATTTTGTCGTCGTGGAAAGATTGTAATAGGCCTCGACCATATCATCCCAACCATCGCCGCCAATCGAATAGATCTTATAGGCGTTGCCGGAATCGATGGTACCCGTAACCTGAACAGCCCCGCTATTCGTGTTGAGCTGCAGATTGCCGCCATTCAGGCCGATGGCCACGTCGCCGTAGAGATTCACCGCGCCGCCATTCGTGTTGATGGTGCGGTCGTCCGTCGTACCACCGTTGCCAAAGTATGTACCAACCGTACCCTTCGTTGGATCAGCCTTACCATCCACAGATGAGGAAATAACACGCCCCCATCTATCCGTTTTTACCGTCACCTCAACATTGCCGCCACTGCCGGAAGTGAAGTTGCCGCCATTCGTGTTGATGTCGGCATTGATCAGGACTGCACCAACGCCATCGCCATCCGTATCCGAGTGAAGATTGACATTGAGCTTGCCGGAAGTCGACTTGATGGACTTATTGACTGTGATGTTATTCTGTGCCTGAAGCGTAAGGGACGTGTCCTTTCCTCCGCTCTTCAGGATTTCCGAATTGACCGTAATAGCTGCGGCCTTATTTTTATCGACTGCCTGAACGGTAACACTCGTGCCATTGTTCAGCAGTGTGTTGACAGTTTTGCTATTGACCCACGAAGTCTTATTGGCATCAGCCGTCTGGCTCTCGTTATAGGTGCCATCGTCATCTGTAGCCTTCGTACCACCCGGATTCGTATCCGAAATGATGACATCAAGCGGATCAAGCAGCCATTCACCGGCTTTGCCCGTCTCGCCTGCGGCGTCAATGTTTGCTTTGTCGCTGATTTCGAGGTAGTCGCCCGACGTTTCAATCAGACCGCCGTCAACATTTCCCTTGGCAAGGAGGTTTGCGCCATCCTTGACATGGGTTTCTGCACCGATCGCTTTAATGCTGCCTGCACTCTGCCCGGCTTCCACGCCGGATGCATTGATCGTGCCATCAACCTCGACAATTCCCGTATCGCCGCCATCGAGCAGGATTTCACCCTTCTCGTTCTGATGCAGTGTTTTTGCCTCAATCGTACCGGTGTTGTTGACAACCGTACTCATGACATCGCCGGCCTGCTTTGCCGTCATGACGAGGTAGCCGCCGTCGGCTTTGAGGACGCCGCTGTTGAGTGTGCTGGCTTTGGCGAGCGTGCCGTCAACCGTGAAGTTAAGCTTGCCGGCCGTATCGGCAGACAGGCTGATATGCTTGGCTGCGGCCAGAGCAATCTTGCCGCTTTCGTTCTCGATTGTGCCGCTGTTCTCGACAGCTGCTGCGTGCAGTGCCACGAGGCCGCCTTCGGCACGGATTGTACCTTCATTGATGACTTTCGCCGTGGAATCGTCAGCAAGTGCCAGATTGAGCGTGCCGTCGCCATTGCCGAAAGCTTCCATCTGGCTGTCGCTCACCCGTGCAGTGGAGGCCACGAGTGAACCGACATCGACAGAAGCATTCTGCCCGAACAGGACGCCATTGGGATTGATGACGAATACCTGTCCATTGGCTGTGAGGCTGCCGTCAATGAACGTCTTTGCGTCACCGGTCACGCGGTTGAGTGCAATCGAAGCAGCGTCCGGCTGGTTGAAGCGAACGCGTTCGTCGTTGTTGATATCGAAGCCCTTCCAGTCGATGGCGAGATGCTTCGTATCCTGGTTCACCGTCATCTCTTTGTCCTGGCGCGTGATTTCGCCATGACCTGAGCGGATGGTTTCGCCCTGCGGCATGGCATACGCCAAACCACCGAACGACATGGCCATCATGGTCGCTGCGAGAGCAGCCGTCTTGCGATGCCATGTTCTTCTTATCTTGCGTGTCATGATGGTTCCCCTCTTTCTTTTTCATATCAGATACGCTACATTTTGGAATATTGCGATGAATATAGGAGAAGTATTCATCGCGGGAGCAGAGATATATAGAATATACTTTCTAATAATATTATAAGCTCCAAGGTTCCATAGTTCAATAGTGATAAATAAGTGTTATCGTTTACTATTTTGAATTTTTCTATTTCGACAGTAAATTCTGTCTGCCAGCCGACAGCCTCTTATCCTATTGTCACTTATAGATTATCAGAATTTCGGTCACATGTCCCTGTCAAAAACGACAGGTAGTGTAAAATTCTTTGAATACAGACAAAATACACCGCTGACAAGCAGCGGTGTATTTTTGTCTATGGATTATAGAGGGCCTTCTACCCAGGCTTCGGCATCAAGGATGACGTCGGGATCGACTTCGGCGACTTTATAGGCCGAGTCCGGCGTCCCACGCTGTTTGAGGCCAGCGATAATCCTGGCGCCATCCCTGCCCCTTTGTTCTGTTTTTACCTGTGCAGCGGTTTTCGTCACTGCCACTTGGCCAGGCTTTGCATCTAGATGCGTGACCTCTGCAGAAGACAGGAGGATTGCGCCGGTATCGTCGCGAATGAGTCTGGCGGCTTCCTGTACGCCCTCATGATTGATGACGGAGCCGACCAGCTCACGCACGCGCCGCTGCGTCGTGATGACTGTAGCGTTTTCCGCCTGCAGTGCTTTGCGGTTCAAGGTATTTTCCTTGGCCAGTTCCCCGTTGATGGTAATGCCAATCTTGCCAGCGGCATCTGCTGCCAGGTGGATGTTTTGCGCTTCGGCCAGCGTAGAACCGCCCTCTGGTGTTGCCTGCAGGGCAATGAGACCGCCTTCTGCCGAGATTTCCTGACGCGTCAGCGGGACATTGCTGACCTCTGCGGCTTGTGCTGCCTGCTCAACAGACGGCACGGATACGAGCAGTCGGCGGTCGTAGCGCCGTGGGCGCACTGCGGCCAGGGTGCCTGCATCAAGATTTGCTTTTTCGATTGCTTCGGCGTCGGCCTTGGGGTCATGCAGTTTGTGCAGCGTCATCGCATCGGCTGCCGATACCGCCGGACTGGCTGCCAGCAGGGCGAGTCCTATCGCAGCAGCCAGGCGCAGGCCGCGGAAAGCCAATATGAACTTGCCCATCCATTTCACCTTCTTCACCAGATATCTGCATGATGCAGCTTCCATTCGAAAGGTCAGAGACGGCCTCGTCAGTTATGCCAGCGTATACAGGGGTGCTGCCAGGCGCTGCGGATCAGAAGTAGACGCCGCCGCGGATCCAGAAGTGGCCGCCCGTATGGCTCGTGTCGCTCGTGGGTTCTTCCGAGCCGAGTTTCCATGCATAGTCGAGGCGCAGGAACCAGTCTTCCCAACGAGACCAGATGAGACCGAGGCCGATGCCCTGCAGGTTGCGATGGTTCTTTGCATTGCCGCTCAAGCTGCTGTCCTTATTGAGCCAGACGCCGCCATGCTCGAGGTACGAGGCGAGATGAAGCTGCTGATCCTGGGCACCGAGCGGCAGGAGCCAGCGGAGTTCGGCACGGGTCAGATAGCCCGTATCGCCCGAGGCTTCGCTCGTCGGATAGGCACGCACGCCATAAGGGCCGCCCAGCGAGAAATGTTCGGACGAATCGAGGTTGTTGAACGCATACTGTCCGCGGGCGGAGAGCAGCAGGTAGAGACGATTGTTGAAGTTCTGACGGCGCAGGATGTTCGCGCGGATCTTATGATATGTGCCGAGCGTGCTGGGAACAGACGAGAAGAAGCTGTTCGAATCATCGCCGATATGGCCCCATTTGTATTCCGTGCGCCAGTCCGTGGCGCCCTTGCGGTCCTGTTCGTCGCCGTAGAGCGAGAAGACGGCGGCGTTGCCCGTCTTGTCCGCATACGTGCTGCCCCAGTCGGAAAGGGCGCGGTATTCATCTTTGATATCGCTGTGTTCGTAGCGGATGCCCGTGTAGAGATTATGACGCTGGCTGCGCTGGATGGCGTAGTCAAGGCCGAGCGAGGCAATGCGCGAATGGCCGACAGCGTCGAGGTCTTCAAACGCATCGCCGAGCTGATACGTCAGGACGTTATAGCCGGCCGAGAGACGCAGGCCGTCGCGGATGACCGGGATCGTGTAGTTCGCGCCCCAGTTGAAGAGTTCGTTGCCCGTCGTCGTCAGGCCAACGGCCAAATGGTCGCCTTCACGCGCGAGGTTCAGGAAGTCGTAATCGAGGCCATATTCATTGTAGCCGGTCGAACGGTTGCCGTAATTGTCGATGGAGAACAGGCCCTGCTTGCCGTTGTGCGGATTGAGGTCGAGCGTCACATGGACGGTACCGGGGTTCTCGCCTGTCGTCAGCGTCGCTTTGGCATCGGCTCCCGCAAGGTCAGAGAGCAGCCAGACGGCACGCTCGAGGTTCGCTCTCGTCAGGTAGTCACCTTTTTTGAGGAACTTGATTTCACGCTGGACAGCACTGTCATGGATCTTCGTGTTGTTCTGGACGGTAATGCCGTCGAAACGGCCGACCACCACGGAGTATTCCACGACGCCGCCCGTGATTTTCTGGACCGGCAGATAGGCATGTGCAGCGATATAGCCCTTATCGCGGAAGTATTTCGTCAGCGTGTCCGCACCATCCTGCAGATCCTTGAAGGTCAGGAGCTGGCCTTTCTTATCGGCCAGCAGTGCTTTGAGCGTGTCTTCGCTGTAGATGTCCTGGCCTGTGATCTTGAAGTCATTGACCTGTACTTTGAGACTATCCGGCAGATTGAGACTCGGGCGCTGCTCCTGCTCGATGTTGATGTCAGCCGAACCCAGCGATACATCGCCCGGCTTGCCGAAGTCGCGTCTGTCCCGCTGCTCGCCAGTCAGCGTACCAGCATCGGTGCGATGGCTCAGATTCCCCAGCTCATCCTTCTGAGCCGATGTCAGCTCACTGGCACTCGGTGCAGCTTCGGCAAAAGTTGCGCTGGCCAGGCTGACAGCAATAGCCGCAGCAAGCACTCCCCACTTCTTTCCCATTTTATTCATAAGACCACTCCTATCCTACTATTCTACACGCTATTCTACACGTATAGCATAACAAGTCCATACGCTTCTGTCCCTGTCGTTTATGACAGGTCAGATGTTTTTTATGCAGACCGCCGTTTTTTTTAAAGACGATGCAAAAGAAAAAAATTATTCATAGCATAACTTTCTTTGTTTACCATTCTACATACCTAAGGGATATTCCTGCTTCTTTCGCAAAAACAATTGTTTTACAAAAAAATCTCCCGGTTTGCACCGGGAGATCATAGCCACTATACGTATGTTTACAGCTGGATATTCGTGATGATACGGCCAAGACGCGTCCCCGAGAAGAAGTTCCAAGTCCACTTGATGGCAACCGTGAAGTTGGCATGGGCACCGGCCAGACGGATGAGATGGACGAACATCCATGCACACCAGGCGATAAAGCCCGTCATCTGCGGATTCATCTTGGTCTTGTCGACGACGGCTTCGCCGCGGCCGATCGTGGCCATGGCACCGAGGTCTTTATAATGGAAGTCTTCGAGGTTTTTCTCGCCGTGAATGAGATGCATGATGTTGTTGAAGGCAATCTGTGCTTCCTGCATGGCAACCGGAGCAACCGTCGGCAGCGGACGTTCCGTGCCGTGCTGGAAGTGTGCGCAGTCACCGATGGCAAAAACATTCTCACTGCCTTCGACCTGCAGCTTTTCGTTGACGACGATACGGCCGCCGCGGTCAACTTCACCGCCGCATTCTGCGATGAACGGCACAGCCTTGACGCCGGCTGCCCAGATGACGGTGTTCGTCGGGATGACGGAACCATCCTTGAGCTTGAGGTTCTGACCATCATAGTCGACGACCTGCGTACTCAGCATGACATCAACACCCTTGTGGCGCAGGACTTTGACGGCATGCTCGCGGAGGTTCGGAGCAACCATCGGCAGGACATTCGGCGTGGCTTCGATGAGCTTGACACTGACTTCGTTGAAGTCCAGATGATGGAATTCTTTCTTCTGGATCTCGATGAGCTCGGAAATAGCGCCGGATTCCTCGATGCCCGTCGGGCCACCGCCAACGACGACGAACGACAGCATGCGACGGCGTTCTTCCGGATCCTTGCTCTTATTGGCACGCTCGAACATATGCAGGACATGGTTGCGGATGTGGAGAGCCTCCTGCAGCGTCTTCATGCCGTAGGAGTTTTCTTCAACACTCTTCATCCCGAAGAAGTTCGTCGTGGCACCGGCCGAAAGAATGAGATAGTCATACGGAATCTCCCCATGGTTCGTCTTGACAACCTTGCGAGCCTGGTCTACGCCCTGAGCTTTTGCCATGAAGAATTCCACGTTGTTGTTCTTGCGGAAGAACGCACGGATTGGATAAGCAATCTCATCCGTGGAAAGGACGGCAGTCGAAACCTGATAGAGCAGCGGCTGGAACAGATGGAAGTTGTGACGATCGATGATTGTCACATCCACATCCTGCTTAGCAAAGAGTTTTGCAGCCTTGACGCCGCCAAAGCCTGCACCAACGATTACGATTCTAGGTTTCCGATCTGCCATGATGATTTCCTCCCTAACATCCGGTAACGAGAATTGTGCAGAGTTTGTGAAAGTGAAAACATGAACTTTCATTTGTAAAAAAAAGGATGATTCCGTAATTCTCTTTCACGCAATCCCGTTACTTACACATACACATAGTGATAGAACGTGCTTTTTTTAACTTACTTGATCAATCGAGTACTTCAACTCGCTTGCGATTACTATCATATCACTTTTTTGCCGGTTTGCAAGTCTTTTCTATAATTTTGGCAAAATTTATTATTGTGTACGGGTTTTATGATATGATTTCGATATTTCTGTCTACATTCGTCATTTGTATGCAGTGCGCATATATGAGCTATGCAGGTTTTCTGTTCGATTTTCAGCGAGTGCAGTGGTCAAAGAGCGCGGACACCCCTTCAGTCGCTCGCGCGACAGTTTCCCCAGAGGGGACGCCAGCGCATCCGTCAGCTCCGGTGACACCTTCTCCAAAGGGGAAGGCTGCGCGGGGCTACGCCGCAGCAAGTACATGCAGTCAAGTACTGTTGCTGCCCGCCTGCCCACTTAGTAGCGTTTGCGTTTGACGGAGGAGGCGTAGCCGAGCTGTTCGCGGTATTTCATGACGGTGCGGCGCGAGAGATCCAGACCCTGCTCTTTGAGCATGGTGCAGATTTTCTGATCGGAGAGCGGTTTTTTCGGGTCTTCACCCTTGATGAGTTTGTCGATGGCGGCCTTGGCCTGATTCGCGGCAAAATCTTCACTGCCGTTGCCGGGCAGGCGCGCGGTGAAGAAGCTGCGCAGCGCTGCAATGCCGCCTGGCATCTCGACGTATTTGTTGGCCACGGCGCGGCTGACGGTGGATTCGTGGACGCCGATGGCATCGGCCACTTCCTTCATGGTCATGGGATGCAGGTATTCCCTGCCCTTCTCGATGTAATCTTGCTGACGGCGCACGATCTCCTCCACAACGTGGCAGATGGTCTGCCTGCGCTGCTCGATGCTGTTGATGAGCCAGGCAGCTGCATTCAGCCGCTTGGCAATGTATTTGCGTGTCGAATCGTCGAACTGGTCTGCCTGCCGGTAAAGTGCCGAAATCTGCAAATGCGGCACATACTTGTCTTCGATTTCGACTTTGTAGCTGCCATCCTCAGCTTTGCGCACAACGACATCCGGCGTAATGGTGACAGAATCCCCCTCCCCATACGCACTGCCCGGCTTCGGGTCGAGACGGCGCACGATATCGATGCCCATCTGGACATCGGCCGGCCGGCAATGCTCTGCTGCGGCAATCTCCTTGATGCGGGCAGCTGCCACCTCATCGAGATGACGGTCAATGATCGCGGCGACGAGCCCTTCGTAAATGCCCTGACGCTTGGCCTGGAGCCGCAGGCATTCCGCCAGGTCACGGGCTCCGACGCCAGCGGGATCGAATTCCTGGACGCGTGCCAGGACTTTTTCCACCAAGGCGATATTGGACTGGGTGGCGCGCGCGATTTCTGCCACGGGTACCGTCAGATAGCCCTGGCCGCTGATGGAACCGACAATGAACGTCGCAATGGCGCGCTCCATCTCATCCTGAAAGGTAAAGTTGACCTGCTCGAGCAGCTCATCCTCCAGCGTCGTACACTGCAGAGCAGCTGCCTCGAAGCTCTTTTCCTTGTCGTCTACAAAATACCCAGGCTGCTTGCCGTCGCCGCCAAGATAATCAGAGAGAGCAGATATGCTCACATCCTGCGGGATGTCCGGAGAGGCCTGCATCGTTTCATCACGGTAATCCATCTCGAGTACAGGATTCTCCAAATATTCTTTTTCAATGGCAGCACGCAATTCCTGTGCGGAGAATTGCAGGATCTGGATAGCCTGCTGCAACTGTACTGTCATGGACAGATGCTGGGACAAGTTCATTTGCAAGGACGTTTCGATGGGAAGCCCCTCCTTTCTCACGACCCCAGAGGAATCGCGAATTTCATCGGTTCAAAATACGTCAAAGGACGGCTCACAATATCGTTCGAGATATTATGGGGCCGTCCTTTGATTATACCGCATATCGGCGTGTTTTTACACCATTATTTTGTCCGGTTCATTCCTGGGACATCGCCGCAGCAATGGCTGCACCAAGACCGGATCCGCCATTTTCAAGGACCGTATCGACAACAGCAGCGTCTTCACCGAGCAGTTCGGAGAGGGCACGCATGATGTTTTCCTTGGCCAACGGCATCTTCTCATAAACAGAGCCGTCGATGGCGATGTGCTGTTTCGCGATGGCCTTGCCGCCGGCCAGCTGCCAGATGATGCCGACATACGTGGCCGTGACGAGGCGTGCCGAACGGATGACGATGGCACTGGCGAGCTGCTGCACGAGTTCGCAGTCTGCCGTCTCGAGTTCGCGTCCCGTCTTGGCTTTCACGATGGCCTTGACCTCTTCGCGCGCCGGCGTTTCATCGAGGATGGTATTGCTCATATCGATGCTCGTGAAGCCGTATTTGCTGCCCTGCTCGCCGAGCAGCTCAGCGAGGGCCATGCCGAAGAGTTCGCCCATGTAACGGCCCGAGACCATTTTCTCAAGGCGCTGCTCACCCGGTTTCTCAGACTGTGCATCGAATTCTGCATCAAAGCGATTCGGTGCGAGCTTCATGAAGCCGCCGGATTCCAGGTTCAGGATCATCGGGCGTTCCGCCTTGTCAGCGAACGGCTCGAAGTAACAGGTGTTATGACCCGTCGCATAGATGGAACCGATGTACGTGTCTTCCTGTTTGTAGGCTGCTGCAAGCAGGACGGCAACCGTATCATTGATGACGGCTGTCGGCTCGACATTGTCAATGCCCTGGCGATGGAGTGCTTCTTTCAAGAGGTCATTGACCACCTTGCCTTCCACGCCCTTCGTCGCAAATTCCTTCGTCCAGATGATGAGCTTGGCATTGTAGAGGTTTGTCTGCTCCGACGGGAAAGAGAAAGTATGGCCGAGCAGATACTTCGTCGTGTGATCGCCCTCAATGGCCTCGTCGACGAGTTCGGCAATGAAGTCAAACTGCTGCTCTGCCGTCGAGCCTTCGCCGACAAAATCATAGATGCCTTCGACGCGCAACGGTTTGGCGACCTTCTTCAGCACCTCGAATTTGCCGTGGCCATCGAGGCGGATGCGCAGGACACGCACATTCGTGCCACCGAAGTCGAGTGCCAGGTATTCGCCAGTCTCCTCACCTGTAGGCAGACCGACATATGATTTGAGCATGCGCAGAGAGGATTCTGCGGGGTCCTGCAGTCCCTTGCGCAAGTCATAACGGAAATCGGCGGCCACTTCATGCAGGCGGCTGCCATCGACAGTGAATTCTTCGATGATGCTGTCAAACTGATCCTTGTTGAATGCCATGTCAAACTTCCCCTTTTCCAATTCTTGCCCCGGATATCCCAAGAGATACCCCGTTAACCTTGATCTGGATATATCAGAATCCCCATGCAGGGAATATCTTACTCATTCTCGGCGATTTCTTCAAGATACGCCCAGCGCTCCATGAGGTGATCGAGTTCCGCGGCCAGACGGGTTTCCTCGCGCCCGAGTTCAGCCAGGCGTGTGTAATCCGAAGCATTCTGCTGCATCTCAAGGCGCACGACCTTGAGTTCACCTTCCTTGCTGGCGATGACACCTTCGATTTCCGCGTACTCCTTCTGTTCGCTGAAGCTCAGTTTCTTCTTCGCCGTGCGCTCCGGGCGATCCCGGCGCACCGCCGTTTTGCCGGATGCTTCGGCAGCGGCAGGCTTTACCGGCTGCGGTTCCGCTTTCGCGCGCTCGGCCTCTTCTTCGGCTTCCTTCGCCTTGTAGTAGCTGTAGCCTCCCGCATACATGCGCAGGCTGCCATCGGGCTGATAGACGAAGACCTTGTCGGCCAGGCGGTCGACGAAGAAGCGGTCATGCGAGACGAACAGGATGGCCCCGTTGAAGTCATCGATGAACGCTTCGAGTACGGACATCGTCTCAAGGTCGAGGTCATTCGTCGGCTCATCGAGCAGCAGCACATTTGGCTCTTCCATCAGGATGCGCAGGAGATAAAGGCGGCGTTTCTCGCCTCCTGAGAGTCGGGCGATCGGCGTCCACTGCAGGCTGCCAGGGAACAGGAAACGTTCCATGAGTTCACTGGCGGAGATGCGGGAACCGTCGGCCAGCGTGATGGCACGCGCGGCTTCCTGGATGTATTCGATGGCCCGCAGGCGTTCGTCCATCTGGACGGCGCGCTGCGTGAAGTACCCGATCTTGACGGTCTGGCCGATGGTCACCGTACCGCGCGTCGGCTGACGGCGCCCAGCGAAAAGATCCAGCAGCGTCGTCTTGCCCGTGCCATTGCGCCCGAGGATGGCGACGCGGTCATGGCGCAGCACCGTGTAGGAAAAATCCTTGACGATGGTGCGTCCGCCGGCCTCGTATGTCACATGGTCAAGCTCGATGACAGTGCGGCCGAGACGGCTGCCCGCCAGGCCGATTTCCACGGTGCTGCGGTCAAGATCCACTTTCTTGTTCTTGACTTCCTCGTAGCGTTCGATGCGGGCCCGTTGCTTGGTGGAACGAGCCTGTGCGCCGCGGCGCAGCCATTTGAGTTCATTGCGCAGGAAATTCTGGCGTTTTTGCTCGCTGGCAGTCTCACGCTCGATGCGCGCTTCCTTCTGCTCGAGGAACGAAGTGTAATTGCCCGTATACGTATAGGCCGCACCTTTATCGAGTTCGAGGATTTTCGTGGCCGTATGGTCGAGGAAATAGCGGTCATGCGTGACCATCAGCAGGGCACCTTTCTGGGACTTGAGGTATTCCTCGAGCCAGGTGATGGTTTCACTGTCAAGATGGTTGGTCGGCTCGTCGAGCAACAGCAGATCGCAGGGCTGGATGAGTGCCGTCGCGAGGGCCAGGCGTTTCTGCTGGCCGCCCGACAGCGTCCCCACTTTTGCCGTATAATCGCCGATGCCCAGTTTCGTCAGGACTGTCTTGGCCGTGCTTTCGACCTGCCAGCCATCGAGTGCATCGATCCTTTCCGCATACTGCATGATGCGATGCTGCACATCTGCATCATCCGGGGACTGGGCTGCAGCTGCTAGAGCCAGCTCGTAGCCGCGCAGGGCATCCATCAGCGGGGTCATGCCGCGGAAGACCTCCATGAGTACGGTATTCTCAGGCTCGAAGACCTTGTCCTGCGCCAGATATTCGATGCGCAGGCCACGCATGGTGACCATCGAGCCTTCATCGACCGGCACGAGTCCGGCAATGGCTTTCAAGAACGTGGATTTTCCCGTGCCATTGATGCCGACGATACCGACCTTGTCTCCCTCATCCATGCTGAGATTGACACCTGAGAACAGGCATTTTTCTCCATAGCTCTTGGTGAAATTTTCAAGGGTTATAATCATACTTCTCTTCCTATCCGTAGCCGATACGCTATTTATTATAGCGGGTTTCTGTCAAAAATCATAGTACAGGAGACGAAACGATATACAATCGTCCGAATCCTTACAAACGAGAAAGGAGCCGCCGCACGGACAGTGCAGCGGCTCGTTCAGCAGGAGATGCTCACGGGGATCCGCCGCGCCTGCCACTAGCAGCATCAGACGATTTCGTCGTGGTCTTCCCGGAGATCCTGCCCAAGATGGATGAGGACACGCGTGATGCGCACACCATCGATTTCTTCGACAAAGAAGGTATTGCCGCCGCCTGCTGCCATCTGGCCGACGCGCGGGGCCGTCCCGATCTGGTCATAAAGCCAGCCGCCCACAGAATCAACATCTTCATCTTCGATGCGGACCTCCAGGATATCGTCAAGCTCCTCGAGGAGCATTTTTGCATCGACGGAGAACACCCGCTGGCCACGGCGTTCGGCTGTCGGGCGTTCTTCATCAAATTCATCCTGGATATCGCCGACAATCTCTTCAACGATATCTTCGATTGTCACCATACCGGACGTCCCGCCATATTCGTCGACGACAATGGCCATCTGCGAACGCTGCTTCTGCATAGTCTTCAGGAGTACGCTCACATCCATGCTTTCCGGTACCACGAGGGCTTTGCGGGCCAGGCGACGCAGGTTTGGCCTGCGCCCCTCCGCCATGACTTTCATGAGATCCTTGACGTGCAGGAAACCAACAATGTGGTCTTTGTCCTCGTGGCAGATCGGGTAACGCGTCAACTGTTCCTCCAGGATGACCTTGAGGTTCTCCTCCATGGTATCTTCCAGATAAACACAGACCATATCTGTGCGCGGCGTCATGATCTCACGCACATTGAGGTCGGTAAAGTCAAAGACGTTGTCGACAAAATCAACTTCCGTATCGTCGATGAGTCCCTTGCGATGGCTTTCCTCCATGAGCAGGCGGATTTCTTCTTCCGTGTGTGCTTCTTCACCTTCCGAAGCCACTTCAAAACCCAGGCGGCGTGCCACCCAGTTGGCCACATGGTTGAGCAGCCAGACAAAGGGATACATGACGCGATGGAAGATGAGCATCGGCAGAGCAACCGTCAGCATGATTTTCTCGACGTTCTGGATGGCCATCGTCTTCGGCGTGAGTTCGCCCAGGATGATGTGCAATGCCGTGATGATGGAAAAGGCCAATGCCAGCGAGACCGTATGGCCAATGGCATCATCGAGCCCAAAGAAGCGCGTGACCGGCAGGATGAGGGTCGCCACCGCCGGTTCGCCGACCCAGCCCAAGCCCAGCGAAGCCAGGGTGATGCCGAGCTGCGTCACGGAGAGCGACGCATCGAGATGATCCGTCAGCCGCTTGGCGTACTTCGCCTGGCGGCTGCCCTCCTGGATGAGCGTCTCCAGGCGCGAAGGCCGGATCTTGACGCAGGAGAACTCCGCGGCTACGAAAAAGCCGTTCATGAAGATCAGGAATAAAACGAGTAACAGTTGAAATAGTATGGGGACAATGTCCACGATGCAAGAACCTCCTATAAATCAATGCGAATGCTGCGGTCTGGGCTTGGCCTTTGGCTGCTTTCTCACAGCTTTTGCGCGCTTGCCAGGTACATGATCCCGGCGGGCTTTATCCTGCGCGCTGCGGGATCTGCCAGCCTTATCCTGGCCAGCAGCTGCCCTTTGGCGCGGCAGGCGTTCAAAATGGATCCCCAGCCGTTTTTCAAGCTGGTCGAGCTTATACGCCTCCTTGAGGTCAATGAGGGTGATGACGGCACCCTCGGCACCGGCTCTTGCGGTGCGGCCCGCACGGTGCTGATAGACCTGGGCGCTTTCTGGCAGGTCGAGATTGATGACGTAATCGACCTGCGGGATATCGAGGCCACGCGCCGCGAGATCCGTCGAGAGCAGGAGTGTTGCCGTGCCTTTCTTGAAGTCCGCCAGGGACGACTGACGTGCCTGCTTGCCATCGCTGCCCAGCAGCGATTCGACGCGCAGCCCTTCATACCGGAGCTTCGCGAGCGTCTGCTCGGCAGCAAAGGTCTTGTTGATGAAGACGAGGCCTCGCTTGATGGGCAAGGTGCGCGTGAGCTTGCGCAGTCGTTCAATCTTTTCGCGGAACGGCACCGTGACGAAGTAGTGCCGGCAGGACGCCAGTCCAGCCGTATCCTGCTCCACCCGGATCCGTACGGGCTGCCCCAGGAAAGAGGCGCGGTCATTGGCTTTTTTCGGTGCCGTAGCGGAAACCATCGCCACCTGCCGGTCTGGCGGCAAAAGTTTGACGACCTCAGCGGTATTCTCGGCATTCTGGTCGTCGAGCAGACGGTCAAATTCATCGAGGACAAGAAAGCGGATGCCGCCGAGCTTGAGCTTGCCCTTGTGGGAAAGTTCCAGGATACGGCCGGCAGAGCCGACGATGAGTTGTGGTTTTTCTTTGAGCTTGTCCATCTGGCGTGCAATATTGGCCCCGCCGATGAGCCCCTGGATCTTGAGCCCGAGAGCTGCATCCGCATTCAGCTGGCGTGCTTCGCCGGCAATCTGCATGGCGAGTTCATACGTAGGTGCCAGGATGAGAGCCTGCGCTTCACGGCGGCTGGCCTCGAGTCCCATGAGTAGTGGCAGCAGGTACGCCAGGGTCTTGCCGGTTCCCGTAGGCGCCTGGCCAATGATATCATGGCCGGCCAGAAGCTCGGGGATGGCTTTTTCTTGGATAGGCGTCGGCTCGGCGATGCCTTTGGCGGCAAGTGCGGCAGCCAAAGAATCCGCGATGCCGAGGTCTTGGAATGTAGTCATAAAAACTCCTTTACATCTCCATATCAGAGGGCAGGCTTGCCCTTTTCGTCGTCGAATGTTGCCGTGCAGTGAGGATAGCTGGAGCAACCCCAGAAGACACCATTGCGCCCCTGGATGCGGCGCAGATGACCTTCCCGGCAGCGCGGGCAGAGATACTGCTGCTCCTTAGCTGTCGGCTTCTCCTTCTCAAGATGCTCCATGGGGCTCGCGGAGAATCTGGGCTTGTCGCCCCAAGAAGATGATGCCTGGCCGCGTTCCGGCACATAGCTTGCCATGTCGGCTGCCAGCCTGGCTTCGTAGTCTGCGGCAGAGAACAGCTGGTTGAGTGCGGCAATCTCATCGCCGACCGAAGCCGGGGTCGCTTCATTGCTGTAGACAGCTGCCGGCTGTACCGGATGGTACGGGGTACTTGATGCGCCGTTCTCTGACGCGCCGGCTGTCATATCGCGCGGTACCCGTGCCAGGCGACGATTGGCGTCATCAAGATCCGGCCGGCCATTCTTGTCGTTGCAGGTCATGCGGCATTTGGGATAATTCGAGCAGCCCCAGAAGAGGCCATTGCGCCCCTTGCGCTGCAGCAGTACGCCCTTATGGCAGCGCGGGCAGACGTTCTCGCCCGTGACCTTGATTTCCGCCTGATAGGCTTTCTGGCAAAGCGTGCGCGTAAAGGCAATCTGTCCCTTGAGGAAATCCGCGAGCGTCCCTACCCCTTCCGACATGGAGTGCAGCTTGTCCTCCCAGATAGCGGTGGAATCAGGATACGTCATCTCGTCTGGCAGAGCATCGACGAGAAGATATGCGGCCGGTGTCGGCACAAGGTATTTCTTCTTGCCCTGCGTCTTCATGAATTTGCGCCGGATGAGGTCATCGATGATGGTCGCGCGCGTGGCCTCCGTGCCGATACCGTAAACGTCTTTGAGCTGCTTCTTGGCTTCGGGATTCTTGACGTATTTGTGGATTTCCTTCATACCGGCCAGCAGGGACGAAGGTGTAAAGCGCACCGGCGGTTTCGTGACTCGATTGACGATGCGGCCGCGCTTCCAGCTGGCCGGGTCATGCTTTTTCATCATGGGCAGGGTCTTGCCCGCATCGTCCTCCTTGTCATCTTTATCATCTTTATCCTCGTCATCCGCCTCCTGGCGCCGTTTCGACTGATACATGACTTTCCAGCCGAGGTCGCGTTCCGTACGGCCGCTGGCGGTAAAGAGTTCGTCTTTGTACGTGATCTCGACTTTCGTCTGGTCATAGGTGTGAACTGGATAAAACTGAGCGATATAGCCGCGGCCAATCAGATGATAGAGGTTCCGTTCCTCCTCGGTCATCTTCGTGACATCGGCCTGCACCGTCGTCGGGATAATGGCATGGTGCGCGGAAATCTTCTTGTCATTCCAGGCCCGGCTCTTCTGCTGCGGCTTGGCAGCCGGCACCCACGCAGCCAGCTCCGCATCGCCGGCCTTGGCCAGGTGTGAAAGGATGGCTGACGCTTCACCATGTTGATTCAGCGGCAGGTATTCGCAGTCCGAACGCGGATACGTGGTCAGTTTTTTCTCATAGAGCTTCTGCGCCGTATCGAGAACGAGCTGCGGCGCGTAGCCGTACATCTTGCCGGCCAGGACCTGCAAGGTCGACAACGAGAACGGCAAAGGCTGCGGTTCCTGTTTCTTGGCTTTCTGATACGCTGTGATCTCCCCGTCATGCGGAGCCGCGGAGAATTCCTTCAGCTTGGCTTCAGCGATGGCCTTGTCGATGAGACGGTTCTCGCTGTCGAGCCCCGCCATCGTATCCTTGGGTTTCCACTGGGCGGTGAAGCTGCCGTTCTCATGCTGGAAGGTCGCCTTGATGTTGTAGTAATCAACAGGCTTGAAATGCTCAATCTCACGCTCGCGGCGCACGACAAGCGAGAGCGTCGGGGTCTTGACCCGGCCGATGGGCAGCACCAGGCCCTCATGTCCGGCACGGCGCGCGGCGAGCGTATAAGCACGCGAAAGATTCATGCCGATAAGCCAGTCCGCCCTAGCACGAGCCAGGGCAGACTGCTTGAGATTGAAGAAATCCTTGTTGTCCCGCAGGCTGGCATTGGCCTTCTTGATGCTCTTTTCATCCAGGGCATTCAGGAGGATGCGCCGTACCGGCTTCTTATTGCCGAGATAGTCGAGGACTTCGTCAACGAGCAGCTGGCCCTCGCGGTCCGGGTCGCCGCCGTGGACGATTTCATCAGCCTTCGCGATAAGGTCTTTCACGATGCCGAATTGCTTCTCACAGTCCTTGTCGACATAGAGTTTCCACTGCGCCGGGATGATGGGCAAGTCTTCCGCCCGCCAGCGCTTGTATTTCGGGTCGTACTCCTCCGGTTCCGCCTGGCGCAGGATGTGGCCGAACAGCCAGGTGACAACGCCATCCTGAGTCGTCAGATAGCCGTCATGGCGCACGACAGGCCCTCTGAGACATTTGGCCAGTTCCCGGCCCACACTCGGTTTCTCGGCAATATATAAACGCAATGTATATGGCACCCCTTATGTTATGCAATCAATTTATAAATTCCCCAGACCAGCAGGACAGCCCAGCAGATGACAAAAACTGTCACGAGCGCACCGAAGAGCTTAGCGTGGCGCAGCACGTAATCTGCCTGCTGCTCGCTGCGTCTGCGCACATGCGGCGGCAGCAGATGCATGAGCCCGCAGATGGCCGTCGGCACGATGACCGCGTCATCGAGGAAGCCGAAGAACGGCACGGCATCGGGGATGAGGTCAATCGGGCTGATGAGGTACAGGATGGAGAGCAGCAGGAGGCCCTTGACCTTGCCCGGAGTATCGCGTTCCTTGAGCGCCATGAGCATGACGATGATATCGCGCCGGAACAGGCGCAGGAGACCTAAGATTCTTCCCATGTGATTTCCTCATTTTCCTTAATGAATGCAACAGTAAAACTAGATAGAAAATAGATTTCGTCTCTATTCTATCATATTCCTCCAAAGAGCGTCATGAAATCCTACTGGATGGAAGAATATTTTATTCATTTTATGTATATTAATTGACAGTAGTATTCCTGTTTGTTATAATTTACTTACCTTTTTTAAAGATAATAATTCTCTCTGCATGAACAAGCATTACAGGAGGCAGTTGTATGAGTAAAAAGACCTTCCCGCTCAATAAAGAGCAACTCGAAGCCATCATCGAGAAGTATCCGACTCCGTTCCATATCTATGACGAAAAGGCCATCCGTGCCAACATCCGCGCCCTGCAGCAGGCATTTGCCTGGGCGCCGCGCTTCCGCGAGCAGTTCGCCGTCAAGGCCCTGCCGAACCCGCGCATCCTGCAGATCCTCCACGAAGAAGGTGCCGGCACGGATAACAGCAGCCTTGCCGAGCTCGTGCTTTCCGAAGCTTCGGGCTACAGAGGAGAAGAGATCCTCCTGACCTCGAATGATACGCCGGCTGATGAATTCCAGAAAGCCATCGAACTCGGTGCCATCATCAATCTCGATGACCTCTCCCATCTCGATTATCTCGAGCAGCATGCCGGCCTGCCGCAGGTACTCTGCTTCCGCTATAATCCAGGCGACCTCATGGAAGGCAACGATATCATCGGCAAGCCGACCGAAGCCAAGTACGGCCTGACGCGCGAGCAGCTGTTTGAAGGCTATCGCCGTGCCCAGGAGAAAGGCGTCAAGCGTTTTGGCCTGCATACGATGGTCGCATCCAATGAACGCCGTACGGAAGCCTTCGTCTTCACGGCCAAGCTCATGTTCGAGTTGGCTGTCGAACTCAAGCGCCGCCTCGGCATCCATGTCGAATTCGTCAATATCGGTGGCGGCATCGGCATCCCGTATCGTCCTGAGGAAGAACCGGTCGACCTCAAGGCTGTCGGCGAGGGCATCCATGCACTCTACGATGAGATGATGGTGCCGGAGGGTCTTGGCGATGTGGCCATGATGACGGAGAGCGGCCGCGCCATCACGGGGCCTGCAGGCTGGCTCGTCTCTACGGCCATCCATGAGAAAAAGACGTACAAAGATTACATCGGCCTCGATTCCTGCATGGCAAACCTGATGCGCCCGGCCATGTATGGTGCATACCACCATATCACGATTGCCGGCAAAGAAGATGCCCCGTGCGATCACGTTTATGATGTGACGGGTTCGCTCTGCGAGAATAACGATAAGTTTGCCATCGACCGCAAGCTGCCGAAGATCGATATCGGTGACCGCGTGATCATCCATGATACGGGTGCGCACGGCAGTGCAATGGGCTTCAATTATAACGGCAAGCTCTGGTGCGCAGAGCTGCTGCTGCACGAGGATGGCAGTGTGGAACTCATTCGCCGTGCGCAGACGCTCGATGATTATTTTGCGACGCTGAAGTATCCGGGAAGCGTCATGTAATTTCCCAGAAAAGGAAAGCCGGGGAAGACGGGCAACGCTGCGCGGCGGCCGCCTGCTAGAATTATTTTATGCCCATCTCCCCTCCTTGCTGTTCCGTCTGAATGATAAATAACGATGATTCTCGCTTCTAATATTTAAAATCAAAAGCGGAGACTGCTGCCGAGCATGGCTTGGTAACAGTCTCCGCTTATTTTTATGTTCAGGATCCCTTAGGCCAGGACGCGGGCGAGACGCACGAGTTCGGGGTTGAGGGTCTTGGTGTTGTTGACAGCGTCGAAGAGATTGACGCTGACGACTTTGCCTTCATTGAAGCCGAAAACGACATCAGAAGCACCAGAGATGATGGCAAGAGCAGCCTTTTCGCCGAGCATCGAAGCCTTCATGCGGTCTTCGACCGACGGGGAGCCCCCACGCTGGATATGGCCGAGTACAGAGACACGCGTATCGATGCCAGTCTTTTCCTCGACGACTTTGCCGATCTCGATGGCAGAGCCTGCACCTTCGGCAACGACGATGATGCTGTAGCGTTTGCCCTTGGCATACATGTCTTTGATTTCCTGGCACATCTCGTCCATGTCGAATTTGACTTCCGGCACGAGGACGAATTCTGCACCGCCGGCAATGCCGCTCATCATAGCGAGCCAGCCGGAGTTGCGGCCCATGACTTCAACGAGCATGATGCGGCGATGGGCAGAAGCCGTGTCGCGCAGCTTGTTGATGGCATCGACGATCGTGTTGGCTGCCGTATCGCAGCCGATCGTGTAGTCCATGCCCCAGACATCGTTGTCAATGGTACCCGGCAGGCCGACAATCGGCAGACCCGTTTCTTTCGAGAGCAAGGAACCGCCCGTGAGGCTTCCGTCGCCACCGATGATGACGAGACCTTCAATCCCACGCTTCATGAGGTTGTCAAAGCCTTTCTTGCGGCCTTCCGGCGTCTTGAACTCCGGGCAGCGAGCCGTGCCGAGGAACGTGCCGCCGCGCTGGATGAGGTCGCTGACGCTGCGGCTCGTGAGCTGCACGATATCATCATCGAGCATGCCCTGATAGCCGTTATTGATGCCATAGACTTCTACGCCTTCATAAAGTGCTGTACGAACTACGGCACGAGCCGCAGCGTTCATGCCGGGGCTGTCGCCACCGGATGTCATAACAGCAATCGCTTTTTTGATCATGGGAACATCTCTCCTATTCCACGAGAATACTTCAGTGTTGTTTTCCTATTTCTTTTTTTATTTTACGTAATTCATCCTCAAAAGTAAAGGGTTTCTGCAAAAGAAGGAACGCCTGCACAAAGCTGGAATATCTCGCTAACGCCTGCGATGCCAGGAACAGGAAAGAGACTGCCGCCAAAAGCGACAGTCTCTTTCCTAGATGGATGCGCATGATAGGGGATCACTTGACGTTCATGATGCCCAGGCCGTAGCAGACGATGCCGAGAGCAAAGAGACCGAAGATGATCCAGATGGCATTGACCTTCCGTTTCATGAGTGCCATGCAGGCAAATGTCATGAGCAACGGGATAAGGCCCGGCATGAGCTGGTCGAGGATGGTCTGTACCGTCGTCGTGACTACTTCCCCTTTTGCATTGGTGACCTGCGAAACGACAACAGGGATATTGACCGAAGTCCATTTATTGACGAGAGCGCCCATGACAAAGAGGCCGAGGATGGAAGCACCTTCCGTGAGTTTCTGCAGACGGTTGCCGGCCACATCCTGCACGATGTCCGTGCCTTTGGAGTAGCCGTATTTGATGCCGTACCAGCGTACCCAGAGACGGACGAAGTTGAAGAGTACGAAGAAAAGGATCGGTCCCAGGATGCTGCCGGAGATGGCGAATGAAGCACCGAGGGCTGCCGTAATCGGACGCAGCGTACCCCAGAAGATCGGGTCGCCGACGCCGGCCAGAGGCCCCATCATGCCGACCTTGATGCCGTTGATGACGCCGTCCGGGATATCTGCGCCATTGGCTTTCTTTTCTTCCATGGCAGCCGTGATGCCGATAATCGGTGCCGTGACGAAAGGCTGCGTGTTATAGAATTCAAGGTGGCGTTTCATGGCCTGCTTGAGGTCATCGCCCGTATAAAGGCGTTTGAGGATCGGCACCATGCCGAAAGCGAAGCCCAGAGCCTGCATGCGTTCCATATTCCAGGAGCCCTGCAGGAAATTCGAGCGGATGAATGCCCAAAAAAAATCGCTTTTTGTCAGTTTCTTCTCCATCGTATGTTCCCCCATTCATCAATCCAGTTCATCATCGAGATCGTCATCAGCATCCGAGGAAGAAGCGGCTGTCGGCGCTGCGGCCAGCTGTGCATATTTCGGATTGAGCTGGATATAGACGATGGCGCAGACAAGGCCGATGACACCAAGAGCGACGAGATTGAACGTCGTGAATGCAGCGATGACGAAGCCGAGGAAGAAGAACGGCATGAGGTATTTCGCCCCCATCATGTTGATGACCATCGCGTAACCTACGACAACGATGAAGCCGCCAGCGACCTGCAGGCCGCCCGTGATGACCGGCGGGATGGCTGCAAGCATTGCCTCAACGGCACCCGTGCCGATGTACATGGCGACAAGCGTAGACGGGACAGCGACGCGCAGCGCCTGGATGAGCAGTGCGCCGAGATGGCAGATATCGATGCCACGGAGTTCCCCGCGTTCCGCATAACGATCTGCCTGATGCTGGAAGACAACGGTAAGCGTACGGCAAAAGATTGTGAGGACCTGGCCGGCAGCTGCCAACGGCATGGCAATCGCGATACCGGCACCGATGGTCTGATGACCGGCAATGACAAGGATGGTCGAGATGACGGAGGCCAGTGCCGCATCCGGTGCCATGGCCGCACCGATGTTCATCCAGCCGAGTGCGATCATCTCCAACGTGCCGCCAATGATGATGCCTGTCGTCATATCGCCGAGGATGAGACCTGTGAATGTGCAGGCGATGAGCGGGCGATGGGTCTGCAATTCATCCAGGACGGAACCCATGCCAGCTACAGCCGACACGATGAAAATCGCGAGAATCTGCAAGCTGCTAATCTCCATGATTTACCCCTCCACTTGATAATCGCTATGATTGCCTTTCAGGAACGGCATCCGGAAAGATGCATCCTCTTCCCGGAGCCAAGCCTTTTACTTCAGGACATCCATGAGATTCTGTTTCTTATCCGTATCGATTTTGCGGATCTCAAGTTCAATCCCCATCTCATTGAGCTTCTGGAAAGCCGCGATATCTTTGTCATCGACCGAGACAGCGCTCGTGATCTGATGCTTGCCCTCACGGAAGCTCATGCCGCCGATGTTGACGCTCTTGATGGGTACGCCGTGTTCAACCAGGTAAAGGACACTCGTCGGATTCGTGAAGAGCAGCAGGCAGCGGTCATTTTCATATTTCGGATTGTTGTAGACGCGGACAGCTTTCGCGAGGTCTACGACATGGCTCTTGATGCCGGCCGGCGCAACCTGTTTCAAGAGCGTAGCACGGATCTTGTCCTTAGCGACTTCATCGTCACAGACAATGATGCGCTGGCAGTTCGTGGCTTTAGACCATACGGTCGCAACCTGGCCATGGATCAAACGGTCATCAATCCTTGCCAATACGATTTTCATTATAAGTCATCCTCCTCATCTTCTGCGATCTGGCTCGCATGGAATACCTGCAGGCCGCTTTTGCCTGCTTCTATGGCCTTGGCCATGATATCCTGGATCGTGAGCGATTTGTCATCCATCATCTGCAGGCTGCACATCTCGATGAGCATCGGCAGGTTGACGCCCGTCACGATGCCATAGGCTTCATTGCTGATGACGAGACGGCAGGCTGCATTGTACGGACTGCCGCCAAACAAATCATTGAGGAACAGTACGCCATCCGTGCAGTCCAGTTCTTCGATTGCAGCTTCATATTTCCTGACTACATCGTCAGGGCCTTCGCCTGGGACAAGCGTTACGGCACGGACATTCTTCTGCTCACCGCAAATCATCTCACAAGATTTGACAAGCTCTTCGGAAAAACGGCCGTGAGTACCAACAAGAATAGCAAACATACAACATTACCTCCTTGAATGATTTTTCAATGTATCATGCAATATTCTTACACCTTTTTGTATTGCAAGATGCGTGCCAACTTTGTGTATCATTTTCTCTGATAGTCTCCATCGCTCTATTTCATAATCTTGCGGTTTCAATACAGATAAAACAATACTCTTTCCCACTGATTTTCTACGTATTTTGATACTGTATCAACAGTATTCGCATAAAAAATACACTATCACGGGAAATCCTGTGATAGTGCAGTGAGTGTATCAAATATCAGATCATTTCTGCCATAAAGCAAAATTCATCTTCGGGAATGGAAAGATTGAGACTTTCCTCAAAAACCTTGGCAGACTCCTGCAAGGCAGTCAGTTTTTCAACGGGAAGCAGGCTGCGATCTGCAGTATACGTCAAGGGAGTCCTGGTCACGATGCGTTCCAAGGCACAGCCGCAGTGAACGAGCAAGCGGATGCGCAAGGGATTCGGCAATTTTTCCTGCAGGCATGCCTCGAGCTGCTGGTCAAAGGACAGCAAGAGCGGCAGGACTTTCGCAGGATTGAGATAGGTCAGGAATTTCTGCAGGGATTCCTCACAGAGTTTCTTGACGACCAGGCTGTGTTTCTCCGGGGCAGGCAGCGTATGGCGGCGTCCTGTGACGAGTTCGCGCAGGATGGTTTCCCCTTCACCATCGATGAGCTGTTCAAGCGGGATGAACGGTACGCGCATCTTAGGCTTCTTCATCCCCACAGCCGCAACAATGCGGTGATCTGCCGCGATTTCCGCCAGCCGATCCTCGAGATTGACGAGTCCCACAGGGATGACTTCAAGCAAGCAGCCTGCCTGACGCAGGATATCCCGGACGAGCGCCTTGAGCTTCAAAGCGGTTCCCTGCCCTGTGGAGCAGATGGTTACGATGACCTCATGAGCCTGTGCCACCTGTTCCCCTTCTGTCATATCAAGCGCTTCATAACCATGGAAACTGCGCAGCGAATCGTAGACGGCATCAAGATCCATGCCCGTCACTTCCACCTTGCGCATGGCCTCAAGAATCAACGGCGTCGACACCATATCGACGGTGCGCACGGGAACTTTGAGCCTCTCAGAGAGCAATGTCCCGAAGTTGCAAAGAGATCCCATGTCCGCCAGGATCAGGATGCCCTTCTGGCAGCGCACCGCCCGCATCATGGCTGTGATCTTGTCGAGGATATCCTGCGGCTTGACATCAAGCGGCATGTCGACAGCCAGTGTGCTGTTCTCCGTATTGCCAAAGAGGCGTTGAGCGACTTCAAGCATCGAGCTGGCTGTGGTCTTGCCATGCGCCAGCACCAGGATGACGATCTTGTCTTCCAGTTCATCATCCTCTGCAGATTCGAGCAGCAAGGCAATGTATTCGACCTCAACACGCGGCACCTTGATACGGTAATGCTGTTCAATCCTGGCACCGATCTCCATTGCTACTGACAAGCACAGGGAATCCTGCGGCACAGCCCCTTCGATTTCCGTGTAAGGAATGGTTTCCTTGGCCTTGACGCGCTTGAGGAAAGCGGAAAGATGCAGGCTGAACGCATAGAGGAAGCGATCCCGGTAGCTCCGGTTCATGCGCCTCTGTACATAAAGCGAGATTTCTTCAGAAAAGTCAATGAGCGAGGCATCGACAATCTTCAGCAGGCGTTCCCGGGTCGTCATATTGACGGAATTCTTCTTGTTGTACAGGTTCTTGACGTAAACATTGACATCTGTGGCCACGATCTGCTTGATGAGTTCGCTGCTGATGCCCTCCTCCTTCAGCAGGTCGACCTTATCCTCGACGACCTGATAGAGATTGAAGGGCTCCCGCGCTTCATCATCGTCCTCGAGCTGAAGTTCCCGCCCCGGTGGCAGGATGGCAAGGAATTGCTCACCACCCAGTCTCTTGGTCAGGTCCATCAGCGCCTGACGATTGGCCGAAAGCGTCAAAAGACCTTCCTTGAGCTGTGTCGGCAGGATCTTGAAATCCACCTCGATGTACTTGGGATTATCAATGCCGTTGAGGAAGGCCTGGGCGCAGAGCAGCTTGATATTCGACTTGAGCTGCCCGACATTGCCGCTGCCGATACTGCCGACGAGCGCCTTGACGGATTCCACGCCGACACGGATCGGCTTCTTGACACGCTGCGCCTCATCCTGGAACATCAGGCGGATGATAGCGAGTTTTTCATCCAGTGTGCGTTCCGACAGCGGGCGGATGGTAATGATGTTCGGGATGCGGCGTACAAAAGTCTTGGTCAAGGCGGAGTTCGGATCCTCCGTCGTCGCACCGATGATCAGGACCTTCGCCTGGCGGCTGCGGGTCGTCTCACCGAGGCGGTTGAACGTACCCGTATCCATGAAATAGAAGATCATTTCCTGCCCCTCAGGCGGCAGGCGGTGAATCTCGTCCAGGAAGAGTACGCCGCCATCGGCTGCTTCGACAAGCCCCGCCTTGGCGGTATCCGCGCCGGTAAATGCCCCCTTCACATGACCAAAGACATGCGAGATCAAAAGCTGCGGATTGTTATAGTAATCGGCACAATTGAACGTGACGAACGGCGCATCCTCGGAAAAACGATGCATGGCTTTGCCGTATTCAAACATCAGATGGGCAAAGAGCGTCTTGCCGACGCCCGTCTGGCCGACAATCAGGGTATGCAGCCCATCCGGCGGGTAAAGGATCGCGGCTTTGGCTTGCTCGACCTGTTTCTTGAGACTACGGTCCGCACCGATGAGGCGGGAAAAAGGATTGGTCGGTTTCTCTGCGTCTGCCGGCCGGATATCCTCCACCGCATCGAGCTGGCAGGGACCCGGGGCAAAAGTCACGCCAAGACGGCTCGCCAGCTCGTCTTTATCGAAGTAACGTACCGGCCGCCCGAGGAACTTGACAAGCAATCCCTGACGGTACAAGGAATTCAATTCCTTGGAAACATTGTTGCGCAGGATATCGAGAGCCGAAGCAACCTCCTGGGCATCGAACCCGATGCGCCCCTTGAAATCGTCTTGCGCCAGCTCCCGCGACTGTGCCTGGATGTATTCGTAGATCCGTTCCTCACGCTTCATCTGCTCGCCTCCGATCATGAGATACTTTTATTATAGCAATGTTGTGAAAAGGAAGCAAAA
>JAQYBD010000110.1 GCA_029338835.1 Selenomonadaceae bacterium
CGCCCTCGCCGCCTACAACGCCGGCCGCGGCAACGTCCAGTCCTGGATCCGCGACAACGGCTGGCCAGCCGACTTCCACGACATCGACGCCATCCCCTACCAGGAGACCCGCGAATACGTCAAAAAAGTCCTGCTGACCGAACGCAAATACCGCACCCTCTATCCGAATCTCGACGACAGAGCGAACTGAATCAGGCAGTAAAAAGCAAGCGCCTTCAAGGGAAACACCCCTTGAAGGCGCTTTTTCATGCCATTTTTGTATCATCATGGATGGATTTTCAAATGCCTGTTCTATGTGTCTTGACAGTTGTAAATTGCTGTGGCATACTGAATCGGTACGAATATTAAAGGAGGCATCTTGATGATAGACCATATCTTAGGGACGCTCTACGGCATGGCTCTGGGGGATGCGATGGGCATGCCGTCGGAGCTGTTGAGCAGGCGGCGGATTCGAGAGATCTTCGGGCGGATTACGACGTTCGAAGATAGTCCGGAGGAGAATCCGGCGGCGATTGATATGACGAAGGGGCAGTTCACGGATGACACGGCACAGGCGCTTGTCATCCTGGATTCGCTCAGGGAGAACGACTTTGTGCCGGACAAGCAGATCATTGCCAAGAATCTGATTCAGTGGGCGCTTGACACGGATGCATTCTCGAAGAACATCCTGGGCCCGAGCTCGAAGGCCGCACTTCATGCGATTCAGGCAGGCGAGGACCCGGGGCCGCATACGGTGAAGGCCATCACGAATGGTGCAGCGATGCGCATTGCGCCGGTTGGCTGTCTGTTCAAGAGCACGGACCTGCCCAAGCTGGCCAAGTTTGTCCTCGGCGTCAGTGAAGCGACGCACAAGACAGACGTGGCACTCGGCGGTGCCGGCATGGTGGCTGCTGCCGTCAGTGCAGCGGTGGAAGATCAGTCATGGGATGCAATCATGCAGGCTGCCTCAGATGGCTATGATCTGACGGCGGCCTATGGTGCAGAGACGTATAGCGCCTCGCCGAAAGCTCGCCTGCAGGTGGCCATGGAACTGGCCAAGCGCCATGCGGATGATGAAGAAGCGTTCTCACTGAGCATCTATGAGACCGTCGGCACGACGACTTTGGCAAGCGAAGCGGTACCGGCTGCACTTGGTATGGCTTATTACTACCGCGACCCGGAGGTGTGCAGCCTGGCATGTGCGAACCTCGGCGGCGATACGGATACAATCGGCGCGATGGCTGTCGCGATTTGCGGGGCCAAGGCCGGTGCCTCGGGCATCCCATCAGAGCGCATTGCGGTGCTCGACAAGAACAATTCGGTCGATTTCCACGCCTATGCGGACAGCCTGCTGCGCCATCGCGGCCATGTGGGCTGAGCCGGTTACGTTTGACGGCTGTATTCTTGTATGATAGAGAACAGGAGGTTTTCTCATGGATTCCGAAAAAGAAACAACGTTCCTGCCGCCGGAAGAGCGCACGGACCGGCCTGGCAGCTTGTTCTTCCTCTACTGCGCGGCTAACATCGGCATTCTCGGCCTGGTATACGGTGCCATCATCGTCGGCTTTCATCTGAGCTTTTTTCAGGCCATCCTTGTCACGGTCCTCGGTTCTTTCTCCTTTGGCCTTGTCGGCCTCATGAGTCTGGCTGGACGTGATACGGGGACAGTTACCTTTGTCCTGTCCCGTGCAGCGTTCGGCTTCAAGGGCAATCTGATCCCAGCCATTGCAGCACTCGTCTCGCATGCAGGCTGGCTGTCCATCAACGTCTGTACAGGAACCTTGACCGTCCTGGCGCTCTTCGTGACCTGTGGTCTTGTGAATTCGGCCTTGACCATGGCCATCGCCTTGGCGATCTTTGTTGCCCTTGTCCTTGTCTCGGTGCTGTTCAGCCATGAAATGCTGATCCGCATGCAGACCATCTGCACATATCTGTTCGGTTTCTTGACACTTGTCATTCTCGTGATCATCATCCCTCAGACAGACTGGTCCATGCTCGTGGCAATGCCGAGCGGCGACTGGCTTGGCAATTTCTTGCCGGCACTGGCCTTCGTCGCAGCCGGTACGGGCATCGGCTGGACGAGCTATGCCGCAGATTACAGCTGCCATCAGAACCCGAAGAATTCGCGTAGCAAGGTTGCCTGGGCCGTCACGCTCGGCGGTGCCATCCCGCTGATTCTCATGCTAGGCGTCGGCATCCTGCTCTCGACGCAGGTACCGGATCTCGCGCAGTCGGCCAATCCGATTGAAGTCATCAAGGGCGCGTTGCCGACGAATCTTGCCATCATCTACTATATCACGGCAATCGGCGGACTGACGCCGCAGTGCTTCCTCGGTCTCAAATCCTCGAAGCTCGTCCTCAAGGCCGCACACCTCATCTGGGATGATAAGATGATTCTCGTGTTCCAGACGATCATCGTCACGGTCATCCCGGCCATCATCCTCTTCATTGCGCAGGATTTCCAGGGAACGCTGGAAGGCTTCCTCGATATCATCGGCAAGCTGCTGGCCGCCTGGTCGTCCATCTTTCTCGTCGATTATCTGATGCTGCGTTGGAAGCAGGGCTACAGCAAAGAGCTGCTGACAAATCCGGCTTACAACAGTATCAACTACAATGGCGTCATCAGCTGGATTGTCGGCTTTGTCGTCGGCATGCTGTTCTCGAAGACCTTCATCTTCACCGGCCCGTTTGCGACAGGCATCTTTGCGGGAAACAGCCTCAATGTCCTGCTGACGCTTGTCGTCAGCGGCGGCCTTTACTTCATCCTGACGCTCTGCCATCCGCAAAATAGAGCAGCGTAACGAAAGGCGGTATTGCGATGGAAGGGAAACAACCTAAACGTATTTTGGTCTTGGGCTCGGCTGTCATCGATGTCGTCATCGATATCGAGCGCTTGCCCCGGGCGGGAGAAGACATCCCCGGCATCCAGAAGGGCATGATTGTCGGCGGCTGCGCGTTTAACGTTTCGAAAATCCTGGACGGCCTGCAGATGCCGCATGATCTCTGTGTTCCCGTGGGGCAGGGCATGTACGCGGACCGCATTCGGCAGGCGTTGCAGCAGGGTGGCCATGATGTCTTGATCGAAGATGACCGCTGTGACAATGGCTACAGCCTGTCCCTCGTCGAGAAAGACGGGGAACGCACTTTCATTTCAATCGATGGTATCGAGACGAAGTGGCAGGATGCCTGGTTGGCAGGCCTTGAGGCAGCGCGTTACGATTACATCTATGCATCCGGCTACGGCTTTCAGGATGGCAATACGAGTGGGGACGTCATCATGCGCTTCCTGCGCCGCAAGAAGCCAGACTGCCGTCTTGTCCTCGATCCGGGCCCGCGCCTCTTGGGCAAGCAGTTTGAAGAAGAGCTGTTGCAGATGAGAACCATCCTCGAGATGAATCAGGCAGAAGCAAAAGCCATGGGCCATGCAGATGACGTTCGTCAGGCCGCTAGGAATCTGCAGAAGCGCACCGGTCAGCCTGTCATCGTCACAATGGGCAGGGCAGGCACCATGTGCTGCACATCGGACGGAGCGGAAATCATTCCCGCCGTGCCGGTCAAAGCAATCGACACCATCGGCGCCGGTGACTCGCATACAGCGGGGTTCCTTGCTGCACTTGCGCAGGGGAAGACATTGGCAGAAGCTTGCGCAGATGCCAACCGCGTCGCAGCGCGCGTCGTACAGCATGTCGGCTGCTCGTTGCAGTGATACCGCACCCTCTACCCGGACCTCGACGACAGAGCAAACTGAATCAATCATGCAAGCGCCTTCAAGAGCAACCGCCCTTGAAGGCGCTTTTTGCATACAGAAGAAATCCGACTATCACGATAATTTCATCGATTAGCAGGAGATTTTTTAGGAATGGAGAAATTAACTGGAGATAAGGTTTCGATGTCAATTCGTTGAGGAAGAAATGAGGGATTCATTATGAGAAAGATAGCAGCAATGCTGATGTTTTGCATCATCTTTGCCGTATCAACGCTTTGCAGTGCAAGAGCTCTGCCAAATTCAGAGTTCTCGCTTGGCGGTCTTTGTGTGGGGACAGGGTGCACGCTGGACTATGCCATCAGCATTTATGGAGAACCGGAGTACGTATCGAGCAATGGATACGGTGTCACGTACCGCTATGGCGACAGCGTCATCCTGAAAGGTTGGAAAAGGACAGATGGCACCGTGCACATCAACTACGTCTCGGTAAGAGCAGCAAACGGCTGGGGCACGCCAGCAGGCCTGACCGTTGGCATGAAGAAATCCGTTGCGACTGATCTGTACGGATACGAGAGCTCCCGCTATGACCGTTCGACCGGACTATATGAGACTCTGTACCCACATATGGGAAGCGGTGCCGGTGCAGGGATGTTCGTCTATACGAATGGGCATGATGTGAT
>JAQYBD010000111.1 GCA_029338835.1 Selenomonadaceae bacterium
CTTGCCGAAGATGACGGCTTTGACGGTCTTCACGAGGTACATGAGGTCGATCCAGACGGACCAGTTGCGGACGTACCAGGTGTCCATGGCGACGCGTTCTTCGTAGGTGGTGTCGCTGCGGCCGCTGGCCTGCCACATGCCAGTGATGCCCGGAAGAACCATGCTGTACTCGCGGAAGTATTCGCCGTAGCGCTCGATTTCGGCCGTGACGATGGGCCTCGGGCCTACGAGGCTCATGTCGCCGCGGACGACGTTCCAGAGCTGCGGGAGTTCGTCGAGGCTGGTCTTTCGCAGGAAGGCGCCGAGCTTCGTGACGCGCGGGTCGTGCTCGAGCTTGAAGTTGGCTTCCCATTCCTTACGGGCCTCGGGGTTCTCGGCGAGGTATTTCTCGAGGGCCTGCTGGGCATTCGGAATCATGGTCTGGAACTTGTAGCATGGGAAGAGCCGGCCATTCTTGCCGACGCGCTGATGCGCGAAGATGACGTGGCCTTTATTGTTGATGGCGACGACGAGGACGAGGCCCACCAGGATCGGCGAGATGACGATGCTGCCGCAGATGGTGCAGACGAGGTCGAACGTGCGCTTGATGAAGCGGTTGCGGCGGCTCGCGAGGTTGTTCTTCATCGTGAGCATGAGGATCTCTTCACTGAAGAGGGTCTGCGTCTCGATGCCAGCCATCGGGGTGCCGATGAGGTCAGGGACAAAGGCGATGTTCTTGACGTGAGGCTGGATGCTCTGGATGAGGTCCTGCAGGGCTTCTTTCTTGAGGCCCGGAGCCGTGATGATGACGTTCTGGATGCCCGCGTCGCGCACGATGCGTTCCGCATCTTTCATTTTACCATAAAGCTGGAATCGTTGTGAGAGGCGCTCCGAGATCGGGTGGTCGTCGATGATGCCCTTGATGTCGTAGCGATAGCCGAGGTCGCCCTTGAAGAAGCGCAGGACGCGTTCGGCGGTGCGGCCGGCGCCGATGAGGATGACCGGTTCGTAGAAGAGGTGCGCTTTCTTGAGGAAAAGCCTCAAGAGGTAGCGCACGATGAGGACGGCGAAGACGACGAAGATGCTGAAGAGTCCGGCGTAGATGCGCGAGAGTGCGATGCTTTCCTTGAAGACGAAGAGCAGGATGATGCAGCTCACGACGCCGTAGATGACGGCGCAGAAGACGCTGCGGACTGAGTCGAGCAGGGGCTGCATTTTCGTGTAGGCGTGCGTCTGCGCGAGGAAGACGAAGAAGATGAGCGGCACCCAGAAGTAGGTGTACTGCAGGGGTACCGTATAGGTGACAGTTAAGTTGCGGCACCAGAGGGCCAGGTTCTCGGCTCCGACGATGGCCAGGTAGTCGGCGAGCAGGAAAACGAGCAGCGCCAGATAGCGCGGATATTTCTTGGTCAAGCCCTCACCCCCTATTGCTGATGGCTGCGGCGGAATTTGCGCAGCAGAAAGGCACTGCCCTTTTTCAGCCAGTCTTGTGGTTCCAGGAAGGAGACGTTCTGTTCCTGGTATGCGATGTGGTTGGCTTCGAGCCAGACGTCGAGCAGGAGTTCGCTGACAAAACCGTAGACGCGGGCTTCGTAGGTACTCCAGCCCGTGATGTCGAGGCGCGCTTCGACTTCGCCGAGGATGTCGAAGAGCCAGCTGCAGTAGGCGTCGAAAAGGTCGCGGCGCATAACGAACATGTTGAACATGTGCGCCCAGGTGCGGTTCATGACGGTCTCGAAGGCTGCCTGGTATGCCGGATAGCGTTCTTTGATGATGGCTGCGGCGAGGTCGAGTCCTTCCGTGTGGTGGGCGTGGTTGTAGTGCGAGCGGTTGCTTTCAATATAATAGCGGCGTTTGCCCGGCACGATGACGGGATGGTCGGCGAGCAGCCGTTCCCAGTCGCGTTGCATCAGGATCTCGTGCTTGCGTGCGGCGACGCTGCGGACTTCGCGGCGCGTGAAGTAGCGGCGGTAGTGTACGAGTCCGATATAGTCGGCGGGCAGGTTTTTCCAGGCCCAGTAGAGGCCGGTGAGTTCGCAGTAGTGCGGATTTTTCGCACTGATGTTGTCGCCGGTGTCGTCGCCCTGGAAGCCTATCCCCTGTTTGCCTGCGTGGCCGACGTGGATCGGCAGGTAGCAGGCGTCTGTTGGCATCCAGTACGGCTTGTGCGCCGCGACCAATATCTTGATGTCCACGGAGTGAGTTCCCCCTTGTCGCTCATTGGTGATTTTACGTAGTATGCATAAATCTTATTATATGGCAAAAGCAGTGGGATAGCAAGGCATTTCGGCGAGGGAAGGCGCAGTTGTAACGATGTAATCAAACTTTTGTTCTCTAAGCAAGAAAGAAAAAACAACCGTTTATCCCAGTCTGGATAATACGGTTGTTTGCTAGATGTTTTCTGTAGTACGCCTCCAAAGAATTGTCAATCAGATACCATTAGGATTTTGGTTCATTATGATGGCTGCGCGTATCACGAAGAAAATTGCCCACCAAGGGAGCAAGGCCAGCACCACTGAATAACGTTCCCAAGATCTCATGGTCTGTAGCTATAATCATGTACGCACCGCAAGCAATAGAAACCAGACTAATAATAAAGGCGAAAATCACACCATAGAGAGCGATCTTCGTCTCACTGTCAGCATATTCTTTCTCGATGGCCGTCTTAGCCTGCACATCCTCAGCTTGCCTTCGTTCCATATCCAACCGGTGATCTACCTGTTGTTCAAATTTGGTCAAAATTCGATCTGCAGCACCAGGTACGACCTTATCATATTGCTCAAACGTATACGGATCCGGTAACGGACCTTTATGCACAGTAGCTTGAATTGCATGAATATCCAGTTTCTGGCCAGGACGCTGATTATTACGGGGAACTTTCGTCCTCTCTCTATTTGCCATGCATTTCACCAGCTTCTGCCATCACTATATTGAAATCGTTCCCTAGAGCAATCCAGTCGTCCGAGAGTCGTTCTGCATCGGTCTTTCGATTGCCATACATCATAACAGACGAAAAAGTATGCTTTCTCCCATATAAAGACTTCGTATTTCTTGAATCAAAGGCCTTTGACATGCCATCAAGAAAAATCTTCATCTTATCTTTCGTTTTGAGCACACGACACATATACACTCCACCTCCCGTCTTCATATCCTACGAGGGGAACTAATACTCCTATTATAATTATAGGCAAATCATCCAGATTCGTCAATCGAGCAAAATATAGGGTATTGTTCCAATACGGTGAGCGGACGCGGAAGCCGACGGCAAGGATGACGTCGAGGCTGTAGAGGGCCACAGGTTTCTTGGAATTATCAATGTGCAAAAAATGCACATTGTTCTTTTCGTCCAGTTCGCCTTCGGCAAAGATGTTCTTGATATGCTTCGAGATGGTCGAGCGGTCTTTCTGGAAGAGAGACGCGATTTCCGCGCGGGCAAGCCAGACCGTGCCATCGTTGGCGTAGAGCTTGACGCTGGCGGCGCCGTCGTCCGTGTTGTAGATGATGATGTTGTCCATTTCTACTTCTACTCCTTTCGTCTGGATGTGCGCTCCCCCACTTTGCTGACTCAGAGCTGTTCGGGCTTGAGGAAGGGCTTTTCGAGGCAGAGGAGCATTTCGCGCAGGAGCTTGAGGGCGGTGGCGGTCGATGCGCCGCTTTGGTCGAGGGGCGGCGAGAGTTCGACGAGGTCGCAGCCGACGATGTTGCAGCCGCGGATGACAGTGAGTGCGGCGCGCAGGAGTTCCTGGAAGGTGACGCCGCCGGCTTCGGGGGTGCCGGTGCCGGGGAAGCAGGATGGGTCGAGGACATCGAGGTCGATGGTGAAGTAGACGGGGCGTCCTTTCAGGGCGGCGATGGTTCCTGCCAGGCCCGTGAAGTTGAATTTCTGGATGTGGGTATGGCCTTCCGCGCTCCAGTACCATTCGGCGCGTTCGCCGCTTCGTATGCCGAACTGGTGGATGCGGCCGTCGCCGAGGATGTCCCAGATGCGGCGGATGACGGTGGCGTGCGAGAGGGGATTGCCGAGGTATTCGTCGCGCAGGTCGGTGTGGGCGTCGAAGTGGATGATGGCGAGGTCTTCGTAGGCGGCGTGGACGGCTTTGACGGCCGGGAGAGTCACGAGGTGTTCGCCGCCGATGAGGAAGGGCAGTTTGCTATCCTCCACGACCCTTTTGGCAAAGTCTTCGATGTCCTGGAGGGCGCGCGGCGTGTCGCCGAAGCAGAGTTCGAGGTCGCCGCCGTCGAAGATCTTGGCGTCTTCAAGGTCCATGTCCTGGTAGGGGCTGTAGGTCTCGAGGCCGTAGGATTCGGCGCGCATCGTGCGGCTCGCGAAGCGCGTGCCGGGCCTATAGGATGTGGTTGAGTCAAAGGGCGCGCCGTAAAGGACGATGCGGCTTTCGTCGTATCCTTTCTCGCAGCCCAGGAAGGTTTCGATATTACGGTTCAATGGCTTCTGGTTCGACATCGCGGAGCATCTCCTCTACGTAGTTTGGCAGGGCAAAGGCGCCTGCGTGCAGCTGGGTGTTGTAGTAACGGGTGTTGAGTCCGAGGGCGTTCCAGCGGACCCAGTTGACGTCTTTGACGGGGTGGCGTTTTTTCGCGGCAAAGCCGAAGAGCCAGTGGCCCGAGGGGTAGGTCGGGATGTGGGCCTGGTAGACGCGGCTGATTGGGAACGAGTCGACGATGCGTTTGTGGGCGCGCTGCATGGCGTAGGCGTCCTGGGTGTAGAAGGGGCTTTCGTGCTGGTTGACCATGATGCCGTCGTCGTGCAGGGCTTTGTAGCAGTTGCCGTAGAATTCTTTGGTGAAAAGGCCTTCGCCGGGGCCAAAGGGGTCGGTCGAGTCGACGATGATGAGGTCGTAGGCGTCTTCGCAGTGGCGGACGAATTTGAGGCCGTCTTCGTAGTGGATGGCAAGGCGCGGGTCACCGAGGCAGCCGGCGGTCTGCGGCAGGTATTTGCGGCAGACTTCGACGACGAGTTCATCGATCTCGACGAGGTCGATGTGTTCGATGGACGGGTAGCGCAGAAGTTCGCGGACGGTGCCGCCGTCGCCGCCGCCGATGACGAGGACGCGCCGGGCGTCGGGGTTGACGCACATGGGGACGTGCGTGATCATTTCGTGGTAGATGAATTCGTCTTTTTCGGTGAGCATCATGTAGCCGTCAAGGGTCAGGAAGCGGCCGAATTCGCGCGAGTCGAAGATGTCGATGCGCTGGAATTCGCTTTTGCCGGAGTAGAGCTGGCGGTCTACTTTGATGGAGAGTTTGACGTTTTTGGTGTGGGTTTCGGTGAACCAGAGTTCCATATGGGCTCCTTTCGTAAAGTGTACACATTCCGTTTCACAGATTATTTCATAACATTGAGGTAGCGGATGTTCATGTCTTCGGGGCCGGTCATTTGGCAGCCTTTTTTCTTGGCGTAGCGGATGTAGGTGAGGATTTCCTCAGTGATGCGTTCGCCTGGGGCGAGGATGGGGATGCCGGGCGGGTAGCACATGACGAATTCGCTGCAGACGCGGCCGGCGGTCTTTTCGATGGGCAGGGCTTCTTTTTCGGCGTAGAAAGCTTCCTGGGGGCCGTGGACGACTTCGGGCTCGATGTATTCGGCTTTGAGCATTTTCGAGGAGTCCTTGCGGTAGTTGCGGCGGATCTCGGCGAGGGCGGCGACGAGGCGTTCGATGTCTTTGGGCCGGTCGCCGACGGAGACGTACGCGAGGAGGTTGGCGATGTCGCCGAATTCGGTCTGGATGTCGTATTCGTCGCGCAGGAGGTCGTAGACTTCGATGCCGGCGAGGCCGACGGGACGCGTGAAGATGGAGAGTTTCGTGACGTCGAAGTCGTAGATGGAGTCGCCGTTGATGCGTTCTTTGCTGTAGGCGTAGTAGTCGCCGATGGTGTTGATCTCGTCGCGCGCGTATTCGACGAGGCGGATGACTTTGTCGAAGATCTCGCGGCCGTGCAGGGCGAGGTTGCGGCGGCTGATGTCAAGGCTGGACATCAGGAGGTAGGAGCCACTGGTCGTCTGCGTGATGTTGATGATCTGGTGAACGTAGCCGGCGTTGACGCTCGGGCCGCAGAGCAGCATGGAGCTTTGGGTGAGCGAGCCTCCTGATTTGTGCATGCTGATGGCGGCCAGGTCGGCGCCGGCGTCCATGGCGGAGATGGGCAGGTCGTCGTGGAAATAGAAATGGGTGCCATGAGCTTCGTCCGCAAGGACCATCATGCCATGGGCGTGCGCGAGGGCGACGATGGCTTTGAGGTTCGAGCAGATGCCGTAGTAGGTCGGGTTGTTGACGAGGACGGCTTTGGCGTCGGGGTGGCGGCGGATGGCGTCCTCCACCTCCGCCACGCGCATGCCGAGCGAGATGCCGAGGGTGTGGTCCATCTGCGGGTTGACGTAGACGGGGATGGCGCCGCAGAGGATGAGGGCGTTGATGGCGCTGCGGTGGACGTTGCGCGGCATGATGATCTTGTCGCCGCGGCCGACGGCTGTGAGGACCATGGCCTGGACGGCTGAGGTGGTGCCGCCGACCATGAAGAAAGCGTGTGCGGCGTGGAACGCCTCGGCCGCCAGGGCCTCGGCGTCTTTGATGACGGAGACGGGATGGCAGAGGTTGTCGAGCATTTTCATGGAGTTGACGTCGACGTCGAGACATTTTTCGCCGAGGAAGTCCCGGAGTTCGGGGTTGCCGCGGCCGCGTTTGTGCCCCGGTACGTCAAAGGGTACGAGGCGCGCGCGTTTCATGCGTTCGAGGGCTTCGAGGACGGGTGCCCGGTCCTGCGAAAGGTAATGGTCCAATTGGTTTCACTTCCTTGAATGAAGATACGATGCAGATACAAAAAGATAAAAGTCCGCGGAGGTTCGCCTTTCAGCGTGCAGCAAAGCGATTGCTCGCTGGCTCCCCTATCGGCTCTTTGGGTGCAGCTAGCAAGGTTCAGTAGACGTTGCGGCCGCTGAAGATCTCGATCATCTCGCGGCGGAGGCTGTTGCTGATGTCGAGGCGTTCCTTGGGCGGGATCTCGTAGATGTCGGTGTTGAACAGATAATTCTGGAGCTTGAGGTCCTTGATGAGCATGCGCGTATGGTAGAGGTTGGCCTGGTAGAGGTTGATGTCTACGGCGTCGTAGCGGTCAAGGGTCGCGGGTTCGATGAACTGCTGGATGGATGTCATCTTGGAGTCCATGAAGAGCTTGCGGCCGTGCAGGTCGCGCGTGAAGCCGCGCACGCGGTAGTCCATGGTGATGATGTCGGAGTCAAACTGCGCGATCATGTAGTCGAGCGTCTTGAGCGGCGAGATTTCGCCGCAGGTGGCGACGTCGATGTCGACGCGGAAGGTCGCGATGCTGGTTCCCGGATGGAATTCGGGGTACGTATGCACCGTGACGTGGCTCTTGTCGAGATGCGCAAGGATGGTGTCGCCGAGGATGGCGGATTCCACGGGTTTCTTGCGGCCCGAGGAGACGGCTTCTTCTTCGGCGATGAGCATCGTGACGCTCGCGCCCTGGGGATCATAGTCCTGTTTGGCGATGTTGAGGATCCTCGCCCCGATCATTTCCGTGACTTTGGAAAGGATTTTCGTGAGTCGTTCGGAGTTGTACTGTTCGTCGATGTATTTGATGTAGTCCTGCTGTTCGCGCGGGGTCTTGGCGTAACAGATGTCGTAAATGTTGAAACTGAGGGATTTCGTCAGGTTGTTGAAGCCGTAGAGCTTCAGTTTTTCCTCCAATCCAGCTAACCTACCTTTCGTCAAAAAGCCTTCGTCAAAAAAGGCCACGGCTCTAAGAGTCGTGGCCTGCCTGCAAAACTCGCTTTTATTCTACCAAAGAATTTGCAGCAAAACAAGGGATTTATTGCGTTTTCGCGGCCTCAGCCGACAGGCTGTTCTTGACCTCATCCGTCAGCTTCGCTGGCACCTTCCCTAACCTCATCCGTCAGCTTCGCTGACACCTTCCCCAGAGGGGAAGGCAATGGGGAAGGCTGTGGCGTGCTCGTGTGTTCTGCCGAAGGTGCGAGGTCGGGCGGAGCTTCCCCCTTGGGGGGAAGTGGCCTGCAAGGCCGATAGGGGTAACTGCTGGACATTGCTTCGTTGCGCGTTGAAATGCGAACTTTAAGGTATTGTTTTCAGCGTGTCAGCACTACACTACGAGCAGTCGCCCCTTCCGTCAGCTTCGCTGACACCTTCCCCAGAGGGGAAGGCTGTGGGGTGCTGTGTGTTCTGCCGAAAGGGCGAGGTCGGGCGGAGCTCCCCTGCTCGTCCGCTGCTCAACGGATGCGCAGATCCTCTTTGCTCACGTCGCTTTGCTTCTCGATATGGAAGCTGCTCAAAACTGGTTCGCCGCCATTCAGCGACAGGATGAAGTAGCTGGCCTTGCTGTCAAATGCCAGGCGCTTGTCCTCTTCGCTCGGGCGCGACGGGCTCGCGGGATGGCTATGCCAGTTGCCGAGAAGTTTCAGGCCTTTGGCGCGCATCTCCTTGACGGCCGCGAACTGCTCCGCGGGGTCGAGGGCAAAATGCTCCGCGCTGTGGTCGACGTTCGTGAGGTAAAAGACTTGCTCGACCGTGCGGACGCCGTCTTTCTCCGTACCGGCCAGGAGCCCGCAGTCCTCGATGGGCACAAGCTTCCGCGCGTGGCGGACCATCGCGAGGTAATCGCTGAGCTTCAGCCAGACGATGTTTGGTTTCGCTGCCTGGCGCTCGTTTTCCTCTACTCTCATAGGATCAGCCCTTTCTTGCCGCGCGCAGGTCGCAGGCCGGCTGCTCGTAATCGACGAGTTCCGTGATGGTCGGATGGTCGCCGCAGACGGCACAGTGCGGGTTGCGCGGGATCTTCACTTTGCGGAAGGTCATCGTGAGTGCGTCGTAGGTCAGGAGGTAGCCCGTCAGGAGGTCACCGACGCCGAGGATGTATTTGAGGGCTTCGGTGGCCTGCAGCGTGCCGATGACGCCGCCCATCACGCCGAGTACGCCGGCCTGGCGGCAGGTCGGGACTGCATCTTTCGGCGGCATCGTCGGGAAGACGCAGCGGTAGCACGGGCCCTTGCCCGGCACGTACGTCATGAGCTGGCCCTGGAAGCGGATGATGCCCGCATGCGAGAAAGCTTTCTGTTCAAAGACGCAGGCGTCGTTGATGAGGAATTTCGCGGGGAAATTATCCGTGCCGTCGATGATGAAGTCGTAGTCCTGGTCGCGGATGATGTCGCGGATGTTCGCTGCCGTCACCATCTCGTTGTAGGTGTGTACCGTGACGTCAGGGTTCATCGCGTGGATGCTCTCCTCGCCCGACTGGATCTTCGGCCTGCCGACGTCCTTCGTCTGGTGGAGGATCTGGCGCTGCAGGTTCGAGAGGTCGACGACGTCAAAATCGACGAGGCCGATGGTGCCGACACCGGCCGCCGCGAGGTACATGGCCGCCGGCGAGCCGAGCCCGCCCGTGCCGATGATGAGGACCTTGCCCGCAAGGATCTTCTCCTGGCCCTTGCCGCCGACCTGCTGCAGGATGATGTGGCGCGAGTAGCGCTCGAGCTGTTCGTTCGTAAGACTGCTCATCTTGCCCCGCCTCCCATGAAATACAGGAACTCGACTGTGTCGCCGTCCTTGACGAACGTCTTGTCAAAGCCCGCATGGTCGACGAATTCGCCATTGAGCTGCACCGTCACGTATTCCGGCTGCTCAGCTTTCGCCACCTGCAAGAATTCCGTCAGGTTGATGGATTTCTCGATCTCGAGCGGTTCGCCGTTTACTGTCACTGTCATACATCATGCCTCCCAGCTGCCCATACATCAAAAAAAGCCCATGGAGCCCGTCTTTCTGTCCACCCGCGCAGTCTTGCCGGCACGCGAAATAAGAAGACCAGCCCCACAGGCTTCCGTGTTTCGGATGACCTATGGATGTTATCTCATACAAATCAGATATGTTTTAAAAACATGCTATCATGATACACCGCAGCCGAGCATTTGTCAACCCCATGCCGCCAAGATTCCTGCAGCGCACAGCACTTTGGTGTGCTGTGTGTTCTGCCGAAGGGGCTCACACAAACTCAATCGTCTGCGGGAAGCACTTCGTCCAGGAACGATCGCAGGGCTTTGCTGTCGCTGTGCTGCATTTTCAGCAGGAGGCCGTGCAGGGCCTCGCGTTCAGCATGACGCAGGCGGGCTCCGAGCAGGAGGCGGCCTGTGGCCTGCAGGTAGTCCCGCACGAGTCCTTGCTGCGCGCATTTTGCCAGCGAGGCCTGGTACTGTTCCTTCAGGATATCCCGGTCGCGATCCGTGACGTGGTGAAGCTCGCGGTGCTTTTCCCGCCGGGCATCGTCCGCGAGCGTCTGCTCCGCCTTGACGGCATTGTTGAAATCCCGGTGATACAGTTTCTGGCTCAAGGCATCCGCCCGCCGGCTGAACGCGTCCATGCTGGCCGTGAAGTTCTCGAGGGCGGCGGCAAATTCCGTGATGCGCTGCAGCTGCCCCTGCTCATCGGCCCGGCTGCTGTCGAGTTCCTGCAGGTGGCGGGCGGCACTCCTGGCTTCTGCCTGCAGGGCCTCAAGCTGCGCATCGTAACGCGCGAGTACCTGCGCGGCGTCTTCTGCCTGCAGCGTCGCATGCAGGGTTTCCAGCTGTCCGTGGAGTGTCCGGATCTCCCCGTTGATCTCCGCCAGCCCCTGCTGGTAGCGAGCCATCGAGAGGCCGAGCTGCCTGACCCGTTCCAGCATCTCGGGCATCTCGGGCTGTCCCTGCCGCTTTCCCGTTCCGTTTCCCGTCCTCTTGTCCTGTCCCATTGCCGCGCTCATGCCTTTTTGGCGCCTTCCTGCTGCAGGAAGCGGCGCACCCAGGCCTGGTCGATGACGGGCTCGGATTTGCGGATGTCGCGCAGGCGTTTGTGGTATCCGTTGTAGATGTCGCGATACATCTTGCGCGGGAAATCCGCCATGGCGACGGTCTCCCGGCCGCGAGTCACCTGCACGCGGTTATTGCCCTTGGAGTCCGTGAAGAAATACGCCTCCTCGTCCCCCTGCGCCTTACCGGCTGCGGCGAACTGATAGAGGACCATGCACTTGTAGATCTCGACGATGCGGTCATCAAGCCCCGCATCGAAAATGAAGAGCTTCTCCCGGAATGCCAGGCGGTCGTCGACGGCGCGCAGCACGTAGGGGTCTGTCGTCTTCTCCATCTCCGCCGCCCAGTCCGCATCAGCCACGCCCTTGCCGCGCAGCATCGCAAGTGCCTTGGCTCCATCTTCGAGCGGGCCGTAATTGATCATGAAATGATGCTCCATCTCATGGTAGAGGAAGGGATAATCGACCACCGTGCGTTCGCCGCAATGCGGGCAGGTGAACTGGAACAGCGAGCCGTCGCGCACCGCTTCCCGGAGCGCGGGATCGAGCTGCGTGTTGATGCTGTTGTAGATGGTGAATTCCCCGGCCTCATGGCAGGCGGGACACGTAACGGAAACGTTTTTCTTCATGGTCATGGCGTCTCATCCTTTCCAGTCATTTCCTCCATTATAGCGTATCCCCGAGGCCAGGACAACTATCGCAGCGCCAGGAGCCTGTCAGCGCTGCTGCTGCACGAAAGCGATGAACGCATCCGTTGCGGCCTGGTCGGGCAGCTTGACCGTGTACATCTGGTTGCCCATCTGCGGCACCATCATCTGCGGCATGCGCTCGCACATGACCATATCCTTGCCGTAGCGCGCCAGGATCTCCTCATGGCTGTGGACGTAGGCATGGCTGTCGCGGCGGCTCGCATAGACGCAGTAGCAGTGCTTGCCGCTGTCCGGCAGGATGCGGCGATCCGTCGTGACCATATCGGCCCAGATCTGATAGACATCGGTGGCATGCGCGTAATTCATCATATCCGGCGTATAGCCGCCCGCCGGGCGCATGTTGACCTCAAGGCCCACGAAATCCCCGACTTCGCCGAGGCCCGGCTTGGCTTTCGTCAGGCGGAAGAACTCCAGATGCACGAAACGGCTCTTGACGCCGAACGCCTTGACCGTCGCACGGCCCGCCTGGCGCAGGGACTCGGAGATCTCCGCCGCCGTATAGTACGAGAGGTCGAGCTGCTGCAGCACGATATCCATGACCGAGGGCGGCCATACGGTCATCGACTCGAACAGCGGCTCCGACTCCGCGTTGATGATGGCATCGTACGAGCAGATATCCCCCGTGATGAATTCCTCCATGACGTACGGGACGGCCGGGCGCTGCGCAAAGAACGCCGCAAGATCCGCATCCGATGACAATTTGTACGTATCGCAGGCACCGACGCCGACATCCGGCTTGACGATGACGGGATAGCCGACCTCGGCGATGAAGGCGCGCGCCGCATTTTCATCCGTGACCTTGTGCAGGCGCGCCGTCGGCACGCCGGCCTTGGCATAGTACGCCTTCATGGCCGACTTGTTCTTGATGCGCCGGATGTTGTCAGACTGCTCGCCGGTCGTCACATGGAAATCGGTGCGCAGGCGGGCATCCTGCTCGAGCCAGAACTCGTTGTTCGATTCGATCCAGTCGATCTTGCCGTACTTGAAGGTGAAGAAAGCGACGGCCCGCAGCATCTGCTCATAGTCGTCGAGATGCGGCAGGTAGTAGTATTCCGTCAAAGCTCCCTTGAGCCCGTCCTGCAGTTCATCGTACGGGCAATCCCCGATGCCCAGCACGTTGACACCATTCTTGTGCAGGCGGTCGCAGAACTGCCAGTAATGCTTGGGGAAATGCGGAGAGATAAAAATGAAATTCATTTGGTCATGATCCTTTCTTGCTGTTTTCTTGAACGCCCTGCCCGCTCAGCCCGGCTGGTCTGCCTCGCCGAGGACATAGGGCAGGAAGTAGACGATCTGCTTCTTCCACCAGCACCAGTCATGGTCGACATCGTAGCCCCAGAAATCCACCCAGGCATGGATGCCCTTTTCCTGGAACACCTCGCGCATGAGGGCCGTCGTGCGGCGTCCCTCCTCCTCCCAGCGGCCCTGGCCGACGCAGAGGACGATGCGCTTCTCGTTGTACTGCTGGATATAGGGATGATCCTGCGGCATGTTCGCGAGGAAATCGAGCGGCGAATTCTGGTACAGCGTGCTGTCGAGCCAGCCGTCGAAGAAGAATTTGGCATCGTAGACGCCCGAGAGCGACAGCATGGCCGAGAAGCATTCCGGGCGGCGGAAGAAGAGGATGGCCGCATGCAGGCCGCCGAGGCTGCAGCCCGCAGCGACCGGCAGACGGCCCGTGCCGTTCTGCTGCCGGATGAAGGGCAGGACCTCCTCGATGAGGTAATTGTAGTAGGCCTCTTGCCGTGCGGCGCGCCAGCCCTTGTCGCCCCAGACGTTCGACCACGTCTCCTGATCGACCGTATCGACACAGAACAGCTGGATCTTCCCCTGCTCGAGGGGCTCGCGCAGCGTATCGATCATGCCGAAATTCTCGAAGTTGTCGCACATGGAATCCTGGGTCGGCAGGATCAGGAACGGCGTTCCCGCATGGCCGAAGATCCGGATATTCATATTGCGGTCAAGCCTGGGACTGTGCCAGGACATCTCTTGTCGTTTCACGAAATCACGCTCCATTCTCTCCATTGAGGAATCGTATGCTTTCCAGTGTAACAAGTTTGCCTGCGATTGTCAAAGCAAGATGTCCGGCAGGCGCGGCCTATCATCCAGGAGCTTGCCCTTTAGGCCACTCCGGCAGCCCCAAAAGGGCGCATCGGGACATGCAAAAACGGCCTGCCGCCAGACATGCATGGCAGCAGGCCGTTTCCTTCCCCATCCGCAGGGAGGGGCTCTCATTCCTGATATTCGATATGATTCTCGTCGCACCAGTCGCGCGCGATATCGCGCAGGCAGGCACGCTTGTGTGCCTCCCAGGCCGGCTGCAGCAAGAGATGATGGACCTGGCGATGGAAGCGGGCCGCCGCGCCGGCTCCCGCGAGGATATCCTGCAGGCGTTCCCGGACATCCTCACGCGGACGCGACGCAGCAAACGAGGCCATGATGTCCCGCTCAGCCTCATCCAGGACATTGGGGAGCGGCAGATAGCGTTCCCAGTCCTCCTCGATCTCCAGCGCATGGTCAAGCGCCGCGTCCTCTCCCATGTCCTCCTGCAGCAGGATGACCCTGCCCTGCGCAAGATCCACATAGCCCTGACGGACATCCGTCTGCTCCAGGGCCGCTGCCAGTTCATCCAAATTGACTTTCTTCATGCGATCACCTATCCCGATCCGTTTCCTGCAGGGAATGCTTCCCTGCGCCATCATCACTCACCCGGCTCCATCGGCTCTGCGGCCGCAGGCTCCTCGCCCGCTTCTTTCCGGCTGTGCTTGAGCTGCCGCGCTTCGCGCAGGATGCCCCGGATATTTTTGAGGTACTCCTGCTCCGCCTGGCGCATGGTCTCGTACAAGGGATGGTCCAGCGGCTCCGCAAAGCAGTCGGCATAGAGCTGCTCGAGCTTCCGGACGTTCTTCTGCTGCGTCAGGATGTAGCCGACGTTCTGCTGGCTGACCCGTGAAAGTGCCGCATCGATCTCGGCGTGCAGGCCCTGCATCGAGGCGGCCATGGCCTGCATCTTCTGCAGGGCCTGGCGGAAAGCCGCATCCTCTGGGTCTAGGATATCGTGCGGGGTCCCCATATGATCCACATGGTCATGATGGTCATGGTGGCAGCCGCAGCCGCAGGCATGCGCTTCATGTTTCCCATTCATAAATCCGTTCCTTTCTGCTTCTCTTCCTCTCATGCGCTATCTCATGCTCATGCGCATGTCTTACCATTTATGGCCGCAGGGCTGTCCCTTCTCGAAGGTATAGACAGCCGGGAAGCCGATCTCGTCGCGCAGGATCGCGGCCGCCTCCTCATAATGGGCACCGAGCTGGGACGGCGTATGGCCGTCCGAGCCGATGGTGATGATCTCGCCGCCCAGGTCCTTGTAGAGCTTCAGGATATCGCGCGAGGGCTGCGTATCGGCCAGATGGTAGCGCCAGCTCGACGTATTGATCTCGATGCCCTTGCCGTCGGCGATGGCCAGCTCGAGGACGGCCGCCACCTTGTCGCGGATCTTGGCGAACGGATAGACCCCGGCCGGATCGTAGCGCACGATGAGGTCGAGATGCGCGAGGATGCTGTAGTCCTTGTAGTTCTGCATGACGTGATAGATCGCATCGTAATAGCCTTCATTGTATTCCTGCTGCGTGCGGCCCTGCTGGAATTCGCCGGTCCAGAAGCCCTTGCCCTCCGCCTGATGGCAGGAGAGCAGGATGAAATCCAGCTGATCCTCGTACTTGTGGAAGAGCTGCTCGAACTGCGGGATCGTCTCCAGCTGCACGCCAAACTCCAGGCCGGCCTGGATCTTGATGCGGTCTGCATACGCCTGACGCAGGCTTGCGAGCTTCGCAAAGTATGCCGGGTAATCCACATTGATCATCGGCTGTCCCGAAAGATAGACGATGGGAGCATCCTCCGACGGGTCCACGGCGATGCCGTAATCGACATGCTCGGCGAAACAGAGTTCCTGGAACCCGAGTTCAACGGCCCGTGCGACCTGGTCGGCCATCGGGGTCTGGCTGTCGCGGCTGAATTCCGAATGTACGTGATAGTCTGCTTTGATCATTTCTTCATCCTGTCCTTTTCTCTTTTCCCATTCATTTCTTTGAATACCTTCCTAATCATATCACATCTTCGCCTCCGGGTCACTAGGTCCCGCCTCGCGCAGAGCCTTGAGGCGGGCATCGTGACGGTCCCAGAAGCCCGTATCCGCAGCAAGTGCCGGCCAGGAGACAGGATCTTGCAACTCTTTCGTGATGCGCCGCGTGATGCATTTCCTGCCATTCATCCCGCAACCTCTTTTGCAGGGCCGCAACGTCCTGCGGCGTGAAATGCGTCCAAACCAATGGATATGCCATGTCTCGTTCCTGCCCTTGACAAACTCGACAAACTTGATGCCCTTGACAAAGGTCGGATGTGCCGCTAGCATAGGATTATCTGTTTTATCCTGAAGATTTATGAAGATGTATCCCGAAGAAAAGGAGTCTGCCCATGCTGCCACCCATTCCCCTGAAATACCTGCTGCCGCTCGTGGGACTTTCCGTCTCCGCATTCGTGTTCAACACCTCCGAATTCATGCCCATCGGCCTTTTGACGGACATCTCCGCTTCGTTCGGCATGACGCCGGCCGCGACGGGCATCATGATCACGGTGTATGCCTGGGTCGTCGGCGTGCTGTCGCTCCCGCTGATGCTCGCGACCTGCCGCATGGAACTCAAGCGCCTGCTGCTGCTCACGATGGCCCTCTTTGCCCTCGGCCAGGCGGGCTCGGGGCTCGCCGTGAATTTCCCGATGCTCATGGGTGCGCGGATCTTGGTCGCCTGCGCCCATTCCATCTTCTGGTCAATCGCCGCACCACTTGCCACGCGTCTCGTGACGAGGTCGCATCAGCCCTTCGCCCTCTCGATGATTGCCACGGGGTCTTCCGTCGCCATGATCTTCGGCCTGCCGCTCGGACGCGTGATCGGCCTGGCACTGGGCTGGCGCATGACCTTCCTCGTGCTGGCCATCACCTCGGCGCTGGCCCTCCTCTACCTCTGGCGCGTCTTCCCCTCGCTGACCAACGACTCGTCCTTCTCGATGCGTAACCTGCCCGCGCTCATGCGCAACCCGCTCGTCTCCGGCGTCTTCGTCCTCTCGCTGCTCTTTGCGACTGCCTATTTCACGACGTACAGCTACATCGAGCCCTTCCTCGGCAGCATCGCCGGCTTTGCCCCGGAGACTATCACCTGGACGCTCATGATGCTCGGTGTCTGCGGCTTCCTTGGCAGCGTCCTCTTTTCCCGCTTCTATGGCCACCACCGCTTCTTGCTCTTCCGCAGCGGCCTCCTGGGACTCGTGCTGGCCCTGGGGTGCTTCCTGCCATCTGCCGCGCAGCAGCCCGCCATGATTGCCTGCTGCATGCTGCTCGGCGTCATCTCGACCCTGTTCAACGTGACCATGCAGGCCGAACTCATCCGCCACTGCTCGCTATCTGCGGCTCCCGTCGCCATGTCTATCTTCTCCGGCATCTTCAACGTCGGCATCGGCGGCGGCACCTTCCTTGGGGGGCGCCTCACGGGCAGCGGCCTGCTGCCTGACATCGGCTTCGTCGGCGCGGCCATCGGAGCCTGCGCCCTGCTCTTTGGCCTCGTCTCCTACCTGCCTCATGCCCGCCGGGCCCGATGAACGCGCGGCAAAATGCCCCAGATCCTCTAGCCAGGGAACTGGGGCATTCTCTTTGCTCACATGTTGCTCACATGTTGCTCACGTTTTGCTCACATGGCTCACGGCACGCGCACCGGCTCAGCGGATGACGCGGACGCGCTGCCGGATGTCCTCCTTCTCCTTGGCATCCGGCTCGGCCACGATCCCGCCGAACGGCATCTGAGCGACGAGCTGCCAGGAAGCCGGCAGGTCGAACATCTCCCGGACCATCTCATCGATGACCGGATTGTAATGCTGGAGGTTTGCGCCAACCCCGAGGTCGCGCAGCCCGCTCCAGATGGAGAACTGCAGCATGCCGTTGGCCTGCTGGGCCCAAACGGGGAAATTGGCCGCATAGAGCGGGAACCTCTCCTGGAGGCCCTTGACGACATCCGTATCGTAGAAATACAGGATGGTGCCGTAAGCGGCGCGGAAGCCATCGATCTTCTCGCGCGCGACTTTGCCGCCGAACGCATCATAGATGGCATCCCAGAGCGCATCCTGGCGGCTCCCCGTCACGACGACAGCGCGCGCACTCTTCATATTGAAAGCATCCGGCACGAGTTCCGTGATCTTCTCCACGAGCGCCACGACCTCCTGCTCTGCCACCGGCAGATCCTTGTCGAGCTGGTAATACGTACGGCGTTTGGCAATGGAATCAACAATACTCATAAATGTCTCCTTTAGCACACGAACGGCAAAGCCTTATATGGCAACATTTCATCAGAGATCGTCATGTACCTCGGAGAAGTAGATGACCGTGACCGTATCCTCCATGAGGATGCGGCGCTTGTAGATGCGCTCAAAATCTGCAATGAGTTCTTCACGCGAATTGATCTCCGGATTCTGATGCCCGAGATCCGCACTCGTCAGCGTCCCCATCGTCTTGACGCGCACCTTGTCGAGGAAAGCCGTGTAGAGTTTGTGCTTGGGCTCGCCCTTGACGCCGGTCGTGATCCATACGATGGAGTTTTCGGGGAACTGCGCGCTGACGTCGCCGAGGCGGACGGTGCAGTTCTTCGTGCGCTCCATGAGCATCTTCTTGTGTTTCGCTGCCTGGAAATTCAAAGCCATCATGATGAAGCATCTCCTATCTATTCTATCTTCTCTTCCCTTATGCGCTCACGTCTGCTGCCCTCGGCCTGCTGCCCGCAAGATGGCACGGTGCGGCAGGCCCGGCATCGTGGAGTTCATGTTATTATTTCGCTCCTGCCCTGCCGGAATCCTGCTGATTTTTGAAAAAACTCTCCGTCATGCCAGACGGCTTTCCCGGATAAATTCATGCAGCCCCCAAAAAAGTATGTTAGAATGGAGTCATCCAAAATTCACTTCATGGAGGTCATACTATGAAAATGACAAAACGATTCTTCCTGATGTTCCTGGCCGTCTTCCTGCTCAGCATCTCGACGGCTTTCGCCGCGCAGCAGGAGGCACCGGCACGGCCGACGCTCTCGGTCGAGGGCCAGGGCCAGGGTACGGCAACGCCGGATATGGCCACGGTCACGATTGGCGTGACGACGCGCGCCAACGACGCTGCCAAGGCACAGAACGACAACGCCTGGGTGGCGGCACAGATCCAGAACGCCGTCGAGAGCCTCGGCATCGCTGAGAAGGACATCCAGACGCGCAACTACTCGTTCTATCCGGACTACAGCACGGAAAAGGACCACCAGAATGAGATCACGGGCTATACGGTCAACAACTCCGTCGTCGTCGTGGTCCGCGATATCAAGCTGACGGGCAAAGTCATCGATGCCGCGCTGAACCATGGCGCTAATGAGATCCGCTCGCTCGATTTCTCCGCGAGCGACACGCGTGCCGTGCGCAAGGAAGCCCTGCTGAACGCCGTGCAGGACGCCCGCGACAAGGCCGATATCATCGCCAAGGGTCTCGGCAAGCGCATCGTCGGCATCCAGAGCATCTCGGAAAACACCGGCTACCTCGAGACGCGCCGTTTCAACGGCAACATGCTGCTCGCAGCCGCCAAGGACAGTGCCACGCCGATTGCCCCGGGCAGCCTCTCGATGACGGCCACGGTCCACGTCGACTTCATCCTCAGCGACTGAAGCCGCTGGCTGGACAAGGATCCGCCTCCACCTTCTGCTCATCCCCTATCCTAAATGAAGTAAGGAGTTTTCTTTTTCCATGCAAGAGCAAGCACCTACGCAGCCCGTCCCGCACAAGCGCAAGCCGCGCCTCGCGGCCATCGAGTACATCCGCGGCATCTCCATGATGGGCGTCATCGCCATCCATGTCGGGTCGCAGTACCTCATGAACACCTCTGCGAATGTCCACCTCATTGCCCTTTTCGAAGTGGCCTCACGCTTCAGCGTGCCGATTTTCTTCTTTATCTCGGCTTTTGGCCTCTTCTACAACCTCGACACGACGGTGCCGTTTGACTACCGTTCCTTCCTGAAACGGCGGTTCAAGACCGTCCTCGTCCCGTATCTCGTCTGGTCCATCTTCTACCTGCTCCACGACGGGATCTTGTACCGGGTGGGCTTCCCGGATCCGCTGCATCTCTTGACCATCCTGTTCTTCGGCAATGCGAAATACCAGCTCTACTTCCTGGTCATCCTGATCTGGTTCTACCTGGCCATGCCGATCTGGATCTATATGGTCCGCCGCGCGGGCAAGCTCAGCCTGCTCTTGCTGCTGATCGCACAGATTGCCTTTGACTACTGGTCGAGCTTCTCGGTGTCCTTCAACGTCTTTGTCTACGGGCTGCCGGATCACTCCATCCTCAAGCCGTTCCTCATGTACCGCCTGAATTACTGGGTGTTCCACTACGTCTTCATCTTCGTGCTCGGCGGGTATCTTGCCGTACACATCAAAGCGTTCCAGGCGTTCATGCAGGAACACCGCACGGGCATCACGGTCTTCTTCTGGGCCTCGCTTGCCTGGCTCCTGGCATTCTACTACAAACTGCTCCACGTGGACGGCTACACGGCGCTCGAGGCCATCAACACGGCCCATCAGCTGAGCCCGGCCGGCATCTTCTACACGATTGCCGCGTCGCTGTTCTTCTTCACGATCTTCACGTACCAGCGGTACCCTGCGTGGCTCAACCCCGTCCTGCATCAGCTCGGACGCCATTCCTACTTCGCGTATCTCGTCCATCCCTTCTTCATCACGTATGCGGCACTTGCCCTGCAGCATAGCGGCCGCATCATGACGGCGCCCGTTTCTCTCGCGTTCTACTGCGTGATCCTCGGGCTCTCGATGCTCGCCGCCGTCCTCTGCCGCCGTCTCGGCGAAAAACTGCCGCTGCTGGATGAATGGACCATCGGCGTCTATCCGAAAAAGAAATGAATCGACTTCGCTGCCAACTGGCAGCAGACAAAACGAGCCATTTCCTCCCGTCCACGTTGGACGAGCTGGAAATGGCTCGTTTTCTCATGCAGCCGTCACGTCTTGAGGATCGCCCTGAGATCTTTCAGCCATTCTTCACAGGGTTCATCAATCGGCGCAATATCCATGCGTTCCTGGCCAAACGATTCCGCCACGGCGATGAGCCACCGTTTCCCGAGGGCATCCTGCTGTGCCGATGACAAGTCGCCCAGCTGCCATGCGATCCATTCATCGAACGAAACGATCTTGATAATAACGCCGGTCATGGCCTCGATCTCCGCCATGCGCTTGACGATCTCCCGGCGTCGATCTGGCTCGCTGTTGACGACAAAGCCTGCAAGCTTCACACCGGGTGACGAAAGGATCTTATCCTGCAATTCTTCCAGTTCATCCCGCAAATACGGCTTCCCATATTTGGCATCCCAGGATTCGACAAGGACATTCCCCTCTTTCAATTCAATATCGCCGATGTTCCCGTGTTTCTTGTTCGCGGAACGCATCTGAGAGAGGGGGACGAGCCGGTGATCTCCCAGCAGATTGCATTCGCCCATGGCTTGCATGAAGCCATGCATGACCACTTCAAAGGCGCGCGCCGAGTACTCCGTTCCATTGAAGAATCGTGCCAGCTTGTCCTTGATGGACGCAAAGGGAACCGTCGGCATCTCATGCACGAAGGTCATGACATCCGCTGCCAACTGCTTGAATTCATCGGAACGATTCTTCAGCAGTGCCATCAGGAAAAGCAAGCCTTGCCTTGCGGGCATGGATTTGTTTTCCAACGCATCGACAATGTCAATCCATTCCTGGAAGGGGCCTCTCATATCGGCTTTATAGAGCTTTGAATACGGATAATTCTCTGCCAGGCTCCGCGTCATGAACACACCGTACTTATTCACATTGAGCAGTCCTTTTTCCCGCAAGAACGGTGTATTGTAGTTGGAATCCAGCGTCCTCATCGAGATGCCATCGACCCAGGAAAATGACCCTCTTCTCGTCGTCCCTTTATGGAGTCGGATGCTCTGTTCCGGCGCAATGCTCTTTATCGTCAATTGCAGGAACGTGATCCCCACCAGGGCTCTGCCGACTTCACTCGTGACGCCCTGTACCAAGCGGCGGAGCAGCTCGCGGTTCGTCTCGGCAAGATTGAGTCCCGTGCTTTCCACCGTATCGTACAGATCCTCAAGATAGCCCTGGCCAAGCGTTTCATTGATTTTCTCATATCGATGCCGGGTCTTTTCATTCTGGAACCCTTCAGGATAGACTTGCACGCCATCTTTGGTATGGAGTTCAAAGCGGTTGCCATATACGGATAAGTATTCTTCTTGCATCGTTTTATCCTCTCAACTTCTTCCTCAGCTGTACGCTCAGATTGGTCAACGTGGGAAATGCATAGGGGATCAGCCAGTTATCGCGTTCAATCTGCGGGTTCGTATGATGGTTGCGGATCTCATATCCCAAGCGCCGCAGGAATCCGGCGACGTCAAAGATCTGCGATGCATCGATCCCCCACGCCTCCGCCAGTTCCTGGCTGGAAACGAGCGTTGCCACCAGTTCGCCGCCGACAATGCGTGCCAAGATGCTTGACTTGGGAAACGGCGCCAGGAATCTGACTCGGCATTTCAGCAACGGTTCATACTGATAATAGCCATTCAGCTGAACGAGGTCTGCTTTCAGATGATTGCGTATGAGTTCCTGTTCAAACGCTTTCCAGCCGACCGTGAAGGCCAGAGGTTCCTGCGCGAAGATCCGGATCCTGCAATGGTTCAATTGCTGCTTCAGCGTCCGTTCGTCAACGTCGATATCGATGATGACCGTTTCTTGCGCAGCTCCTGGAAGCTGCCCTGCAGGCGGCACGGAAGAAACACGGATCTCCAGGTCGCTCTGCCAGCTGGCCTGGATCTTGTACGCCGCTTCAGGCCGGGGCACTTCGCGGAAATCGAACCGATCCGTCATGGTGCAGTAATATTGATGCGACCGTGGTTCTATCGTGGCGATATCCGACAGCGCAGCGATTGCTGCTTTCGCTTTCTGCTGATAGATCTTGGTGAGCGCCCGTTTCCTTTTCCGGAAGCCAAGCACCTCTGCTTCAGCGAGCAAGGAGAACGCAAACGGGAACGTCGTGCCAAAGACCTGTTGCCGGATTGCGATCGCTAAAATGCGGGCAAGCTGGGGCGGCACGGAATTGCCGATCTGTTTCACGGCAGTCTGCCTGGCGCCACTGATCTCATAATCATCGGGAAACGTTTGCAGCCTCTTATATTCGGCATAGGAAAAAGACCGGTTTTCCCAGTGGAACGGGCCGGTATACGCGCCTCCGGAAGCTTTGATGGTCCTTACCGGTTCATCGGGGTCTGCCTTATACAAGAAATCGGAGAATTTGGATCGCCACGCAAAGACGGGATGAGGATGCCCCATCTGTTCCGTATAGAAACTGTAATTCAAGCCAGGAGGGATGGCATCCAGCAGATTCCCGTATCGCCCGCCTATGCCGGATTTCGCTTCTTCCGCGGTCAGAAAGAGTCCCTCGATCGCTTCCCGGGCCGTATAGAAGCCCTGATGATCCAGAGAATCCGGGCCATGGGTCGGCCTGGGGAAGCAAAAGCTCCCGGTCCGCAGACCCACAATGATGAGGCGTTCCCGATGCTGGGGAACGCCATAATCCGCCGCGTCCAGGATCCGGTAAAAAAGATGGTAGCCGGCTGCGGAGAAGCTCTTCAAGATTTCCTGCCAGGGCTTCCCCTGCTGCGCTCCGATGATGCCATACACGTTCTCGAACAGGAATCCTTGCGGCTGGATCTCTTTGAGGAGCCTGACATATTCCTTGAACAGGACGCCGCGCGAATCGCTTGTCCCCAGTACGCCATTCGCTCTTCTCCCCGCAGCGCTGAAGGTCTGGCAGGGAGGTCCGCCAATGATGAAATCGATCTTGCCCAGGCCGTCCGGCTTGAACTCCCGTATATCGATGCAATTCACGTGCGCAGCAGGGAACTGTTTGCCCGCACCGGAATTCAAGCGCAGCGTTGCACAGAATTTATCCTCCACTTCTACCGAGGCGATGATATCAAAGCCTGCATCCGCAAAGCCGATATCCAGGCCGCCGGCCCCGGAAAACAGGCTGAGCGTCCGGATCTTGGGGCTGTGGCAGGAAGCCAGGAACCCCTGGATCGCCCGCCCGAATCGATCCGGCCAGCCAGGCACACAGGGATTGCAATGGATAGCTGTACATATTTCAGAAAAAGAGTTCCCGTCTTTTCCCTTCTCAAATAACGATATTTCTTGCATTGAATCAACTCCGTACCAAACGGGATAATCACACGTTGCAGGACTCCTCCTGCACACCCGGCCAATGTCCAACGGACCTTTGAAGCACTTCCGTATCCTTGGCATTCTTTTCATTATAGCATACAATCGCGCAATCCTACAATTCTGCCATGCGAGCTGCTTCTCTGCCATGCGAGCTGCTTCGTTGAACGTCTCGCCGCATGACGCCGCCAGGCACGAAAAGGAACGACTGCACATAAGAGTCAGCGATACGTTCTCCGGTATACGTCCGCAATTATTTATTGACATATGTCTAAAAAACAGCTACAATCATTATAGATGACATATATCAATAATTTATGGATTGAGGGGATACGGATGGGAAGATCGGCCAAGGCACGGCGTGTTTGCCGCCTGCCGAAGTATGCGCGCTTCGAGCCGCAGCCGGATGAAGCGAAAGCGCCCGTGCGGATGGAAGTCGAGGATTTTGAGTGCATCCGTCTCATGGATTACCTGGGCATGACCCAGGAGGAATGCGCCGTGCAGATGGGCGTGGCCCGCACGACGGTACAGGCGATCTATACGCGGGCGCGGCGCCGCCTGGCTGGCGCTCTGGTCGAAGGGCGGCCGCTGGCGATCACGGGCGGGAACTTCGAGCTCTGTGCGCAGGCAGCTCCAGCAGATTCCCCGGCAATCTTGGCGGAAGAGGAAGAGAAAGGAAGGATTTTTATGCGATTGGCAATCCCTTATGATGAAGGTCAGATTTTTCAGCACTTCGGCAAAAGTGAGCAGTTCAAGCTCTATGAGATCACGGACGGGGCTGTCACCGGATCCCGGCTGCTGGCAAGCAACGGGGCTGGCCACGGTGCTTTGGTGACCCTGCTGCAGCAGGAACACGTAGACGTCCTGATTTGCGGCGGCATCGGTGCCGGCGCACAGAATGCCCTGAAAGAAGCGGGGATCCGTCTCTTTGGCGGAGTACAGGGAGATGCCGACCAGGCGGCGGCGGACTTCACTGCCGGACGCCTTGCTTACGACCCTGCCGTCCACTGCGAGCATCACGGTGCAGGCGAAGGCCACGGCCATGGCTGCCACCATCATCGAGCATAAGAAGGAATGATACGAAACGCCCGCCCGGACGTCTTGCTGGACATCGGGGCGGGCGTTTTGCTAGGCATTCATTCCGGCACGATACGCTTATTCCTGTTCGGCGTATTCGGGGAACGCAATGGAGTTTTCCTTGAAGATATGGACGAAGATATCATCAAAGAGCTGCTCCATGACGACGTACGTATGACGGAAGGTCGGGCAGGCATCAGCCGGCGGCGTGAAATGATCCGTGAGCTCCTGGATTTCCTTGATGACATCACCGGCACCGCTGTGTTCCGTCTCGAGTTCCTGAACGAGAGCCAGCGTCTCGGCATCCGGATGCGGATGCTGGCGCATCAGCGGGAACACCAGCTTCTCCTCTTTGGCAAAATGTTCCTCCAGCTCAGCCTTGAGACCGGCGTAGAGATGATGGAGACGCGTGAGCATCTCGCCATGATGCGGATAATGGACGATGAGGATCTTGTTGAGGAGCTCTTCCGTCTCCGCCATGAGCTTGCGGTCCGTGACGTGATGCGTGGCTTCAAGGTCGTCGAGCATCTCCGTGACCTTGAGATCCTTGAAGGATTCGATATCATCATGCACATCCAGCTGCTGCGTCTTCCGGGCTGCCACCTGGTTGAGTTCCGCAAGGAATTTTTCCACATCGAGGCCTTTCTCGCGCACGGCGATGGAAATCGCTTCATGCCCGCCGCAGCAATAGTCGAGATGCAGGCCATTGAGGAAACCAATCGTATTCGGATAAGCCTTTACCACATCGGCAAGTGTCATTTCTTTCGTGATCATCGTATCGCTTCCTTTGCAAGTTCAAGTTGTTACGGGACGTTTGCAAGTTTGCTTGTCGTCCTGGGAACATCTTCAGTATACCGGATGGATACCATGGCTTCTGTAACATTTGCTACGATTCGCTCAATAGCATAAAAATAGACGGGCCCAGGCCGAAGCGTGGGCACGTCTATAAAAAACATCAAGATGGAGTTTTCGTGAGGCATACGGGGATCTTGCTTATTTCTTGCCGGTGCTGCCTCTCTTGGTCATCGGGATGCCCTGTTTGCAGAGCGGGCATTCCTCTGGCTTGTAGGTCTCGACCTGGAGATGCAGCAGAGCCGTCCAGGGAACGTCGCCGAAGTTGACGGTGCCGCCGCTGCGGTCGACGAGCATGCTGACAGCCACGGGGATACCGCCGTTCTCTTTGACGACGTCAATGACTTCCTTGATGGAGCCGCCCGTCGTGACGATGTCTTCGACGATCAGGCAGCGCTCTCCCGGATGCAGGTGGAAGCCGCGGCGGAAGGTCATCTTGCCGTTGACGCGTTCCGTGAAGATGGCGCGCGTGCCGAGGGCCTTGCCCGTCTCATGAGCGAGCAGGATGCCGCCGGTCATCGGGCCGACAACGGTCTCGATATCGGCATCCTTGAATTTCTCGGCCATGGCCTCGCAGAGCTGCTGCGTGTACTTCGGATGCTGCAGCACGTTGAATTTCTCAACGTAATGCGGGCTGTGGAGTCCTGAAGTCAGCAGGAAATGGCCATCCATGATGGCATTCGTCTTGACCAGGAGTTCCTTTACTTCTTGTTCCGTCATTGTCATGGTTTTACTGTCTCCATTTCTTTCAAGATTGCCTC
>JAQYBD010000112.1 GCA_029338835.1 Selenomonadaceae bacterium
GCGGGCAATTCTTGAGTGCTGGTGCTTTGGACTTCTCCTGCATGCTCTTTCTGCTCTTACGAACTAACTGATTGATAGTAGGCATACATGCACCTCCTTCCTTCATATTGAGAATTTATTATTTATTAAAACCCCGAAGCATTGCTCCTGAGTTTTTAACAAATAGACTGCTTGAGGACCGCCGCTGCTGCCGCACCCACTTCGATGCCGCATGCCTTGCCAAGAACCTGCATCGTCTCTGCATGCTCGACTGCCACACCCTGCTCCTCACAGAGGAGGATCAATGGTGCAGTGACACGTTCATCCGCATCGTCGGCTATGAAAACGCATGCTGCGCTTTCCCGTTTCACAGCTTTGGAAACCTGCTTGATACCAATCACCCGATTGGCACTTTTCAGTGTATCCAGTGTCATTGCTTTCACTCTCCTGTATCACTAAATCGTGCGCTCAAATCAGGCACTCCTATAATATAACACCCTCTAAAACCCTTGTCAACACTTATTTTATAAAGTTTTTCTTGTCCACGCATCCTAGCGTATCATTTTCTTTTATAGCCATTACAAAAAGATATTTATCTCTCTCAAAAAGAACTTAGGTAATGAATGATTACAGAAAAAGAGGAGCTTGCAAAAACAAGCTCCTCATGTATACATAAGATATGGGTTTATGCTTACTTATTGGCAGCAATGACCTTCATGGCAACTTCAACCACATGCTCCTTCGTGAAGCCGAACTTCTTGAAGAGCAGGCCAGCCGGTGCCGATGCACCAAAGCCTTCCATGCATACCGTTGCACCGTCGAGACCGACATAGCGACCCCAGCCGAAATCCGAAAGTGCTTCCACAGCCACACGGGCACGAATGTTTTTCGGCAAGATGCTTTCTTTGTATTCCGCACTCTGCTGCTCGAAAAGATCCATGCAGGGCATCGAAACGACACGGACATCGATGCCATCCTTGGCAAGTTCTTCCTGTGCTTCGATGGCCAGGGATACTTCAGACCCCGTGCCGATCAGGATACCGTCCATATTGGCCGCATCCTTGGCTTCCGAGACAACGTAAGCACCCTTGAGAGCCTCCTTGCTGGATCCCGGCAGCTGCGGCAGGTTCTGGCGCGTAAGCACGAGAGCCGTCGGTGTCGTCTTGGACGTGACTGCAAGATACCAGCCGGCTGCCGTCTCCGTAGCATCAGCCGGACGGAACACGTTGAAGTTCGGCAGCGAACGCATCATGGCCATCTGCTCAATCGGCTCATGCGTCGGACCATCTTCACCGACACCGATGCTGTCATGCGTAAGCACATACGTCGTCGGCAGATGCATGAGTGCAGCCAGGCGCATCATCGGCTTCATGTAGTCGCTGAAAACGAAGAACGTTGCAACGTAAGCGCGCAGGCCGCCATGGAGCATCAGGCCGTTCTCGATAGCAGCCATAGCCAGTTCACGGACACCGAAGTGCAGGTTGCGGCCAGCATAGTTTGTCTTGCTGAAATCGCCTTCGCCTTCCATATGCGTCTTATTGGACGGTGCAAGATCCGCGCTGCCGCCGATGAGGTTCGGCAGGACATCCTTGAGGAAGTTGATCTTCTTGCCGGAAAGCGCACGCGTCGCCACAGCCTTCTCTTCCTTAGCCCAGAATGCATCGTTGTTGTAAAGAGCCTCTGCATCTACAGCTGCATGGTATTTATCCCAACGAGCCTTATCCTCAGGGAACTTCTCGCAGTACTCTGCAAACATCTTATTCCAAGCAGCTTCCGCTTCCTCACCCTGCTTGGCTTTTTCTTCATAATGCGCATAAACATCCTGAGGGATGTTGAAGGATTTCTCAGGCTCCGGCCAGCCAAGATTTTCCTTGAGTGCCTTGACATTCTCTTCACCGAGCGGCTCACCATGCGCACTGGCTTTGCCCTGTTTTGCCGGGCAGCCATAACCGATCTGCGTTTTGACCGTGATGAAGGACGGATGTTCTTTATCCGCCTTGGCCTCTTCGATGGCCTTGCCAATGGCTTCGAGGTCATTGCCATCCTCGACCGTGATGGTCTGGAAACCGAAGGCGCGCATACGAGCCTGGACATCTTCCGTGAAAGCGATGTCCGTATTGCCTTCAATGGAAATCTTGTTGGAATCATAGAGGACGATGAGCTTCGACAGGCCAAGCGTGCCAGCCAGCGAGAAAGCTTCGGAAGAAATGCCCTCCATCATGCAGCCGTCGCCGCCCAGAGCAAACGTATAATGATCGACTACCGGATAGCCCGGACGATTGAACATCGATGCAAGATGTGCTTCAGCCATAGCCATGCCGACAGCCATGCCCATGCCGGCGCCCAGCGGACCCGTCGTCGCTTCTACACCGACCGTGTGGCCGTATTCCGGATGGCCCGGCGTCAAGGAACCCATCTGACGGAACTCTTTCATATCGTCCATGGACAGGCCATAACCGAAGAAGTGCAGCAGCGAATACAGCATGGCCGAACCATGGCCGCCCGAAAGAACAAAGCGGTCGCGGTTTGCCCACTTCGTATCCTTCGGATTATGGTTCATATGGTTTGCCCAAAGCTCATAGGCTATCGGTGCACTGCCAAGCGGCAGGCCAGGATGACCGGATTTTGCCTTCTGGATAGCGTCTGCGGACAGAACGCGAATCGCATTGACGCATTTGGTATCGATGTTACTCAAAACATATCTCCCCTTACCATTTGATTCTGAAATGTTTTATTTCGCTTATCCATTGTACAAGATTTTTCTGTAAAAGTACAGGGCTCGGCAAACCGTAAAATACAAGCAACGACGAAGGAGGAGCAACTGCAACATGATTCAACACAACAGCCCCAGTTAAAGTAAAAGAAATAACATAAAAATCTTTTTTCATGCGGATATATTTAACCATCAGTTCTTTTATTTTCCTTTTGTAAAAATAAACAGCAGATGCATCTGGCACAAGCCATGCATCTGCCGTTTTTCAGTTCACAAATCAGTCGGTGATATCCGGACGCAGGCGTGCGGCTTCACCAAGATAGACATGCCGGATTTCCGCCTGCCTGCAGTCCGTATCGGCAAGTACAAGGACGCGGATGCAATGCGGCAGGCTCCCCTCGATGGCACATTGACGTGCATCAAAAAGCGGCACAAGCTCAAACCCAGGGATGCGGCGCACACCGGCAGTAGGGAAGCAAGCGGTAAGATCATCTGTCATCGAAAAAATGACAGCACCGATATCCTCCGGCCGCAGAGAATTGCGTGAAAGAATCTCCTGCATCATCTTCTGTGCTGCCTGCCAAATCTCTTCTTTTTCATTGCGCGTAACCGTGATTGCTCCGCGAATCCCTCTCATACCGTTTCCTCCTCGGCTCACCCTGTCTGACACCAACATTCACTTCAATCCAATCTTCCAGCAAAGGAATACAAAAAGATTCTATCATGTTTTGCTGTGTAATGCCAGCCTCGGCAGCAGGTTCTGTGCCATGATGCGACAAACGGGCATTGCTCTTCAATAGCAATGCCCGTTTGTATCATGAATCCCGCTCGGGATCATATGCCCTTGTGGATATCCCAGATGATGCGGATGCTCAAGACAAAAGCAATGGCATAGCCGAGGAACCCCAGCAAGGGAATCTCCATGATCTTCGGTGTCATATTCGTTGTGCAGATCGTGCTGGAAGCCAACAACAGAGCTGCACAGAGTACAGCCAGGATGACTTTGTTGATCATGCGGTCCAGATGCCGCAGCGGTTCCTCTGCACCTGTCAGATCCAGATTGACTTTCGTCTGGCCGCTCATTGTCATCTTGAGGATGTCTGAGATCTGCTCGGGCAGCTGCGCAGACTTGCGCAGCAATACCAGTCCTTCACGCTTGGCCTTATCGAGTTCATCACGCCAATTGAAATTCTTCTTGAAGTCAACGGCCAGGCTCTTGGCAAAGATCTCGACAAAGCTGACTTTGGGGCAGCAAAGCCGCATGACGCCCTCAATGGTCAGGACGCCACGCGCAAACATCGAAAGCCCCTGTGGACAGCCGATATGATGCACGCGCAGGATATTCATGATCTGGCGGGTCAAGGTTCCCATCTGCAGCGAGCGGAAGTCCAGGGAACTGTACTGTGCCATCAGCGCATCGATATCCTGATAAAGCGCGGTGTGATTGATGCGGCCGCGCACTACGCCCAGGGACAGGACAGCCGTCTTCATCTCAAAGGTATCGTGGTTGGCCAGCGCATAAACAGCCTTGCGGATGGCCATGCGGTCACGACTTGAAAGCCGCCCCATCATGCCGAGATCCAGCCAGACGATGCGCCCGTTCCGTATCCAGATATTCCCAGGATGCGGATCTGCATGGAAGTAGCCGTCCTCGATGATCTGCTTGACGTAATTCTCCCCGAGGCGTTTGCCGAGCAGCGTGACATCATATCCACTCGCACGCAAGGCATCGAAATCATCAATGCGTACGCCATCGATAAACTCCAGCACCAGGATATGCTGCGTGGAAAGCTGCCGGTAAACCTTAGGACAGGAAACGTAATCGACATCGCGATTCAGATGCTCGAATTCCTCGATATGGTCAGCCTCCATCAGGAAGTCCATCTCCTGCTTCGCGATAGTCCACATCTCATCGAGTACCATATTGAAATCCAGGACATCCTGCGAACGGCTGATGATCTTCAGCAAGGTTGCCGCACGTTTCAAGAGCAGGATATCCTTGCTCATGATCCCGTAAATGCCAGGCCGCTGTACTTTGACGACTACCTTTTCTCCTGTCGTGAGTACCGCACGATGTACCTGAGCAATGCTCGCAGAGCCTAGGGCCTCCTCGTCAATGGACGAGAATACCTGGTTCCAGCGCCTGCTGTATTCCTGCTCGATGACTTCAACGATGACGCGGAATGGCAGCGGCTTTGCCCCAGTCTGGAGCTTCATGAGTTCATCGCAGTATTCCGGCGGCAGGAAATCCGGGCGCATGCTCATGACCTGGCCGAGCTTGACAAAAGTCGGGCCAAGATCCTCAAGCACCTGCCGGAGCTTTACCGGTGTCATGCCGCGCACCACTTCACGCTTGCGCAGCACGGCAATCATTTCCCGCAGCCGTGCTGTAGCACTGGCATCTTCTATAGCATTATGCAAGAGTTTATCGAACATCGGTTTTCGCCTTATTTCTTGTATTTCTCCACCAGCTGCTGGCGTACCGTCTCATTGGCCAGGAAATCATCATACGTCGAAACACGATCCACGACACCATCCGGCGTGATATCAATGATGCGATTGGCAATCGTCTGGACAAACTCATGGTCATGCGACACGAAAAGGGCCGTTCCTTTGAAAGCAATGAGACCATTATTGAGCGCCGTGATGGACTCCAGATCCAGATGGTTCGTCGGCTCATCGAGCAGCAGGACATTGGCTCCCGAGAGCATCATGCGCGACAGCATGCAGCGCACGCGCTCACCACCAGAAAGGACCGAAGCCTTCTTCTGGCTCTCCTCACCGGAAAAGAGCATGCGCCCGAGGAAGCCACGCACAAACGTCTCATCCGGGTCCTTGGAATACTGGCGCAGCCAATCGACGAGATTGAGATCCACGCCATCAAAATACGAGGAATTATCGGACGGCAGATAAGCCTGCGTCGTCGTCACGCCCCATTTGAACGTACCTTCATCGGCCTCTTCCTCCCCCATGAGGATCTTGAAGAGCATCGTCTTGCCGATGCTGTTCGGTCCGACAAAGGCAACCTTATCGCCGCGCTTCAGGGTAAAGCTGACATTTTTCAATACCTGCTCGCCATCGACCATCTTGGAAATGCCATCGACTTGCAGCAGCTGATCGCCAGCTTCACGATCCGGCGTGAACGCGATATACGGATAACGGCGCGAAGACGGCTTGATGTCCTCCACCTTGATCTTGTCAAGCAGTTTCTTGCGGCTTGTCGCCTGCTTGGATTTCGCAGCATTGGCGGCAAAACGGGCAATGAAGTTCTGGAGTTCCTTGATTTTCTCTTCTGCTTTCTTATTCTGCTCTTTCTGCAGCTGCAGGGCAAGCTGGCTCGACTGATACCAGAAATCGTAGTTGCCGGCATACAGACGGATCTCGCCGAAGTCGACATCGCAGATATACGTGCAGACCTGATTGAGGAAGTGACGGTCATGGGAAACGACAATGACGGTATTCGGGAAATCCGCCAGGAAATTCTCCAGCCAGTTGATGGATTCGACATCGAGATGGTTCGTCGGCTCGTCGAGCAGCAGGATATCCGGGTTGCCAAAAAGAGCCTGTGCCAGGAGTACGCGGACCTTTTCCTTGGCTGTAAGGTCTGCCATCTTCATCGTATGTTCATTTTCCGGGATGCCAAGGCCGTTCAGGAGACGTGCGGCTTCCGATTCCGCATCCCAGCCATTGAGTTCAGCAAATTCCGCCTCAAGCTCCGAGGCGCGCATGCCGTCCTCCTCCGAGAAATCCGGCTTTGCATAGAGCGCGTCCTTCTCATCCATGATTTCCACGAGGCGCTTATGTCCCATGATGACCGTACGCAGGACCTCATAATCATCATATGCATAATGATCCTGCTGCAGGACAGCCAGCCGCTCACCCGGCGTGATCTCGATCACACCTCCTGTCGGTTCAATCTCGCCGGCCAGCAGCTTCAGGAACGTGGACTTGCCAGCGCCGTTCGCACCGATGATGCCGTAGCAGTTGCCCGGTGTGAACTTGAGGTTGACATCCTTATAAAGGACACGCTTGCCAAACTGGAGACTGACATTATTTGTAGTAATCATTAGTAGACCTTCATCCCTTTCAAATACATATCGTTACTTATCTCTATACTATAATCGGATAAAAGTTAACAGGAAATCCTGTGGAATCTCATGGAAATGCACCAGGCTCATTCCGTCAGCATGGCACGGAACATCGAGAGGATGCTCTGTCCATACGTATACCCCGGCACTGCCCAGCGGCCATTGAGATCTTCCCAGCGGCCCAGCGTACGGTCGCCGTAGGAATCACGCACGAGCTGGTAACGCGGGTCAATGACAGGCGCATTCGGTTCACGCGTGGAAGCATAAGCCAGGAGATGCTGGATATGCGCGCGAACCCCGAGCTGCGCCGTGGGGAAGAACGCCCCTTTTACACCGCCGCCCGTCGTGCCGAGGCCGCAGAAATTGTTTTGCTGCGGAATGACATCGCCGCCATAGCGGAAGAAGCCTGTCTCTTTCAAGGCCTGCGCAAAAGCCACATCCGGGCGGATGCCCTCACGCCCGCCTTCTTCATAATAATACGAGACGAGTTCCTGAGGCGTGACCGTGATATCCGGATGCGGATTGACGCTCAGGAGATAACGTACGCACTGTTCCTGACTCGCAAGCGGTGTGCCGATGATCGAATCATCATAAGCGGACATGGTCTGCGGTACGGCCAGCGGCGTCATGCCCTGCCCCTGCTGTCCGCCCGGGTAGAGGATGGCATGGATGCGTGACTGGAAATCACTGCCTCCTGACATCTCTTTTTCCGACGTGGCATGCAGTTGGTCTTCCCTGCGCAAATCATGACGTATGTCCACGCGCGACTCCACGGCAGGCGACGCCTGTTGCTCTACCTTAGGCTGCGGCTGTGCTTTATGCCGCTTTGCTTCTGTGACATGCGGTGCATAAAACAGGAAGGAGCCAAGGACAACTCCCGTCAAAAGATATTTTCCATACGAATTCCAATGCATTGACACGAATAAGAACACTCCTTATCTTCATTCCATTCACGGTATCATCAAATCATTGACCAGAAACCAAAGAAAAAATACAGGGCAAAAAATACGGCCAGCACACGCAGTGGACGCGATACATCCTCCCCTCTGCCGGACAATTGCTTGAGACAGGCATAAGCAACGACAGAAGCACCAAGTCCTGCCGCGATATCCTGTGTCAGCGGCAGCAGCAGGAAAAGCAGTCCCGCAGCTGCCTGTTCCGCAAAATCTCCTTGAAAGACCGCTTCCATGCGCTGGAGCAGCACCAGGCCAGCCCCCACGAGTACAGGGACCATGACGGCCGCAAAACTCGCCAGAGACGCCATCACAGGTTCGGCAACGAGCAGCAGTGCCAGCCCCGCAGCAGTCCAGTATGCCATGCGCTGCGGCAGTCGGCTGCCGACAGCCTGTCCGGCAGCCGATTCCGGTGCCGCCATGACCGGCACGGTGCCGAGCAAGCAGCCAATGAAGCTGACCAACGACAGCAGCAATAACGATTTCCGCTTCGATGCAGTCGGCGCGAGTGCCGTAAGGCTGCCAAATCCGGAAAGCAGCAAAAAGAGCAGCAAGAACAGGGAAAGATCGATATAACAGGATGGCGATATGGTCTGCCAGCCTGTCATGAAGATGAGCTGCAGTCCTGTCCGATCCAGTCCTTCCGGCTGCAGGAACGGCGCGTCCGGCAGGACCCAGAACCCGCCAATGAAAGCCAGCACCGCCGTCACCAAGAAGGCTGCCGCTGGCGCCCAGCGCTTCTTCATTGCCAGGAGCCCAAGCAGGACCAGGATCCCCGTAAAACTGAAATATGCCATGGGATCGGAAAAACTGCCAAGCTGCAGGAGACCTGTCGGTGCGCCCATAAGCAGACGTCCTTCAAACAAGCCGAGCGCGATGAGCATCAAGCCGACCGCCCCGCCCAGAGCCTGGCGAAGGCAAAAGGGAATCAGCTCATGCGCATACTGACACACTTGCGGCCATCGCCGCCCGCCAGCCAGCAGGAGCATCGACACCAGCGAAGCCGCAGCTCCCATGAAGAGTACCATCTGCCAGCTCACGCCCCGTGCCAGGACCAAGACATAGACCAGCCAGGAAGCAAGGGCCAGTCCCGGAGCCGCTGCCACCGCCAGATGGCAGCGTCCCATCAGGAGCGTGCCAAGGATTGCCGTGACAAACGATGCCGTATAACTCCCAGAAAAGGGCATTCCCGTCATCACCAGCAGATTGGTCACAACGAGCAATGAGGCGCCAATCGGCAAAGCTGTCATGATTCCAGCCAGCAAACCGTCATGCCAGCACGGCCTTTTCATCTTGTTCATGGGGTTCCTGCTCGCTCCTTTCCACGCCCTGTTCCGGACATATCGTTTTCATTTTACCATAGAATTCATGTAATCTCCATGAGAGAAATGGTATAATGGGCATGTAAATTTGTTTTAGGAGGACATATCATCGTGCGCCTGCATAAGTCCATGGGCATGGTCAAAGCCGCGGCAGCCTTGGCTATCGTATTGCTCTTTCTCATCATCCATCTGCTGGATCCGGCTTTCCTGCCGCATCTCGTGGGGCTGCTGTCCCGCGGGGACATCAAGGAGACGGCCGAATACATTGCCTCCTTCGGATCCTGGGCCGTTGTTTTCAGTTTCCTGCTGACCCTTTTCGTCAATGCCCTGGGGTTTCCTCCGGCCATCATTTTCTCGACGGCCAACACCTTGATCTTCGGCATCTTCTGGGGCATCTTCCTCTCCGTCGTCGCAGAAACCGTCGGCGTGGCACTGAGCTTTGGTCTCATGCGCTTCTTTTTCCGCGATGCCGCTGAAAAAATCATCAGCAAGCACAAGACACTTGCCAATCTCGATAAATACAGCGGGCGCCAGGGCTTTGTCGTCATGCTGATTGCCCGTATGGTTCCCTATTTCCCGTCCATCCTGCTCAATGCACTCGGCGCACTCTCGGCCATGACCTGGCGTGATTACATACTCGCGTCCTTTGTCGGCAAATTCCCATCCACGGGCATCGAAGCCATCATCGGGCACGATACGCTCACCCATCAGGAAGACCCGACCCGGCTCATCGTCGTCTGCGTCTTTGCCGTCGTATTGATTGCCGGTGCCTGGTATTATGAGAAGCGCGCGGCCAAACACGCACCGGGAGCATGAACAAGGCAAAGGCTCAGATATTGCCAAGATGCACGTAGCGAAGGAAGCCCTGTGCCACATGCTGTAACGCATAGAGCGTCGAAATCGGTGTCATCGGCAAATCGAGATGATAGCGCGGGAAATACCGCGAAAGATGCAGCGGCAGTTCCCAAGAAAGCTGAGACAGCCATCTTGCCTCTGCCGCCATTTCTTCTTTACTGTCATTCTTCCCTGGTATCACGAGGGTCGTAACCTCCACGTGAACGCCTTGTTCCGCCGCCATGCAGATGGCGGCTTTTGTCGTTTCAAGACTGCCGCCGAGCCAGTCGTAGAATGCCGGCGTAAACCCCTTGAGATCGATATTGACGGCATCGACATACGGCAGCAGCTGCTGCCAAGCCTCCTGATCGATCTGCCCGTTCGTCACGAGTACGACGGCAAGGCCTGCCTCCTTGAGCAACCTTGCCGTATCGTAGACGAATTCATAGCCGACCAGCGATTCATTATACGTGAATGCCACACCGATGTTGCCAGATGTTGCCGCAAGCCGCTGCGCTGAAGCGGTGACCTGACTTGGCGTCACACGTTCCAGCGTCAGTCTCGTCCCCTCAAACCCGCTGGCACCGGCCTGCGAAATCGTATAGTTCTGGCAGAACGGGCAGCGCAGATTGCAGCCAAAGCTGCCGATTGACAGGATCCTGCTGCCCGGACGAAAGTGATAGAGCGGTTTTTTCTCGATTGGATCCATTGCTGCCGAAGTCAAGAGGCCATAATTGAGCGGCCGGATCTTGCCGTCCTGATTCTGACGCGCACGGCAAAATCCCGTCTGCCCTGTGGAGAGATAACAGTGATGCGGACACAGCTGGCATACAGCCTTTGCCTCAGACATGGCGCGTCACCTCGAAACGCCAGAGCTGGATCGGCTCACGCGCGCCGATATTGCCCTTGCGGCGGGCAATCGCGATCTGCTCTTCCACGCTGTCAACACCGGCAAGATCCGGTAGCAGCACCCCGCGCCGTTCACCATTCTGGACAATGACACCATAGCGCTTGACATCGAGCTGTTTCGGCGAATCAATGGGCTCGGGTTCCGAAAGCACATCGACATCGTAAACAAGCTTCGGCAGTTCTTCTGCCGTGACCTGCGAAAAACGCGGATCGTGCATGCCGGCAGAAACCGCATTATAGAGGATTTCCTCAGCAAGATTGCGGCGGCCAGGTGCCAGTGTGCCGATGCAGCCGCGCAGACGGCCATCCTTCTTGATGGAGACAAAGCAGCCCGCGCGCTTGTCCTGCAACTCTGCAGGCAAATCTTTGGGCAGCGGCAGGAACACGTGACTCTTGACGAACGTTTCGAGACTCAGGCGTGCGAGATGGACATACGCATCTTCACGCTCGCGGATGGAAGCAATGTCCCGCGCCTCCTTCTCATGCAGCTGGCGGCCGATATCACGCGATACGTCTTCCCCTGCCGTCGTAAAATACGCTACGCCGTAACCGACACCGAACGGCCCTTCATACGAGAGCAGCGCGCCTTTGACCGCCTGCCGATCAAGCGCCCCAGCCATGATCCAGAACGAGCGCAGGCCACACTCCGCCGCGCCTTCGGCAAGGTCAGGCGGGATGGTCAGGAGCGACAAGAAATCCGCCGCACCGAAATCCTTCGTGACTGTTTCATCAAAGACAGGCCCTTCCTCCGCAAAGCCGTACGGGCCATCCGCCTTGAGCTTGTGCGAGAGGTCGCCGCTCGCGATGAAGACGACACGACGGCCAAGCCTCTCGGCTGTCTCCGCAATCTTCTCGCCGAGCCGGTAATGGACATCCGCGCCGAGACCCGAGAGACCGATGCGCACGATCTTGACCGGCTTCTTGAGTTCCGGCTGCAAGAAATAAAGCGGGATCATTGTACCATGGTCAAGAGCCGGTTCCCGTTCTCCGAGAAATCCAGCCGGGAAATCCTCCTCTGCACAGGCATCTGCCAAAGCCTTCGCGAAGGCTGCATCATATTCGGTCTCGACCTTGACTCCCGGGCAACGGAACGCACTAAAGTCCCCCTTGGCCTTCTCGCCCGGTGAGATATGGAAGTAATCACTGTACAGCGTCGCATGCGGACTCGTGATGACGACGGTATCCGGCTCCAGCGCTGCTGCACGCTTCATGACCTCATGATAGGCAGCCGTCGTCCTGGCGATTTTTCCTTCCTCGCCTTTACCGATTTCCGGCAGGATGATGGGCGGATGCGGTACCGCCATTGCAGCCAAGATTGCCATAAGAATCCCTCCATTCCATATAATCGTTTCAATAAATTCATTACAAATCCATTACTAAGTAAATATTACGAGAAAATTCCCTAAAATCCTCTTTTCCCATAGACAATTTGCCGGAATGCATAACTCATCGATAGGTACTGCTACAGCCGCGCTGTCATTCTGCCAGGCAAGCAAGATCCAGGATGACGATAAGATATTTTCCATAAGAATGCGCTATAATAAAAGCATTACATAAAGGAGCGTATCATGTGCAAAATGACCAGACGAAAATTCATCCAACTCTGCACGAGTGCCTTATTCGCTTTGGGACTCGGACGCTATATCCCAGCATCGGCAGCCGGAAACCTCATCAAATATCCTCGTCAGATCATCACCAGGGATTCGGCCACCAGCCGCACCATCATGTGGCAGTCAGACGGGGCGAAAAGAGATGCTGCCTTGCTGCTGACTGCACCGGACGGCCAGCAGCAAACGTATATCCCGGAAGGCAATACCCTGCTGCAGGACAACACGACCACGACGTTCTACACCGTGCGCCTCACGAACCTGACACCCGGCACGCATTACCAGGGAATCATCCAGATGGCCGATGCGACAGTCACGCTGCCGATTGTGACAGCTGCCAGTGAAATCTCTGCTTTCAAGGCTCTGCTCATTGACGACTCCCAGTGCGGCGAATCGTACGAGCCCTTCGCACAGCTGCTCGAAAAGGCACTCGCGCGCCATCCGCAGGCAGCCTTTCTCGCCGATATCGGCGACCTCACAGACAACGGCCAGTCCTCCTGGCATTGGGACAGTTTTCTCGCTGCCCTGCTAGCTGGCCGCGCCAAAGACATGCCGTTCGCACCGGTCATGGGCAACCACGAGTGCTACGGCCTCGACTGGAGATTCGCCCTGCCGCGCCGCTATCTCGCCTCGTTTTCCGTACCCGATAGCGGCAGCCGGAATTTTCCCGGCTACTATTATTCGTTCGACTACGGCCCCGCCCACTTCATCGTACTCAACACGCAGTTTGAAGAACTCGACGGCCTAAAGCCCGGCCTGCTGCAGGAGGAGCTGCTCTGGCTCAAGCACGATGCCATGGGCACCAGGAATCCCTGGAAGATCGTCCTGATGCACAAGGACGTCATCGCCTACGACGAGTACCAGCCAGGCGTCGGGCACGCGGGCGGCATCAGCGACGTCGGCCACGACTTCATGAAAGCATTCGACATGCTCGGCATCGACCTCGTCTTGACAGGCCACATGCAAACCTACCGCAATCGTGGCCACATCTACCATGAGGCTCCTTCTGATCACGGCCCCACCTACCTGATGTTCGGCCCCGCGGGCAACGAGCGCTACACCGTGCCGCCCGATATGACCTTCGACAAGGTCAGCCTCGATCAGTCCGACCCAGACCGCTACCGCAACTACATGACGCTCGCCGTCACGCCCGCCAAGTGCATCGCCACCTGCCACCGTGAGGACGGCTCCACCGTCGACCGCGTCACATTGACGAAATAAAAAAACACCTCGATGCTGCCTTTGCATCGAGGTGTTCTTGTCATTTTGAAAGCTTGATGGATTTGAGCCAACCAATGACCTTGGCATCGTCAAGGCTGCCCGTGAAGCACATGCCATCCTGCCAGTTGCCCTTGTTGCCTGCCATCTCGGCGAGCAGCTTGCCGCTGTTGCCGAGAGGTGAACTCGCTGCCGTCGCGAACGTCACGACGTTCTTGCCCGTGAAGTCATTGGCGTTGACGAAAGCATCGACCGGCCAGGCCGCAATGCCCCACCAGATTGGGTAGCCGATGAAGACCGTGTCGTACGAAGCCCAGTTATCGGGCACGGCCTTCTGGAGCTGGATCTTCTCGCGCAGCGAGGCATCGTCATGCTCGCGGCTCACACGGCTGCTCTTGTCATTATAGTCAAGATCTGCCTCCGTGTAGTCCGGCGAGGGGACGAGCTTCATGATATCAGCCTGGCGCTCCTTGGCGATGACCTTGGCCACGCGCTCCGTGCGGCCCGTGGCCGAATAGTAGACGACGAGCGTCTTGCCGCCCGCAGCCGCTGCCGTACCCGATGAGGACGACGCGGCAGCGCCAACCGCTGCGCCGCTGCCAGCCTGCCCGCTCGATGACTCCCCCGTCAGAGAAGAAAGTCCACATCCACCGAGCAGCAGAGCCATCATGCTCATGCCACCCGTCTTCAAGAATTCTCTGCGATTCATTTTGAACGCGCCCCTTTCCAAAGCGATAAAACCCAACCGATTTCTGTAAACAAGACGAAGATGCCTGCCTGTGTCAGAGCGTAACCTGCACCGTTATACGACAGCGCCGGTGTCATGAAGATATGTGCGCCCTGCAGATGCTCGACGAGCCGATCTTGATGGGCCGCATAGGCACCGGCTGCCCCAAGCAGCATACCGAACCCCAATAGGAGCATCCTTGCAGGCAATGGCCGCGAGGGGATGCCTGCAGCGCGCAGCCATTTCTGCCACCAAGCCTTCAAGTGCAGACCGAGATGGAGTCCCGCCAGCACGAGGAAGTAACGAGCCGCCGTGCTGTGCAGTTGATAGAGCGAAGGATTGCTGCGCAGCGAGAACGGCACGACATCTGCAAACAGCTCGCTCGACGTCAGGCAGCCGCTGATGACCGTCATGAAACAAGCAGCTATGAGCAGGACGTTCAGGATGAACCGCACGCTGCGCGGCCCATTCCAGCGGCCGCGCCCCAGTGAAGAGACATAGCGGCGGTTGAGTGCGATATGCCAGGCAATCGGCAACAAGAAGGCCACCCCTACAGCTTCATGTACCAGAGGCGGCAGATAGAAGAACATCATCTCTCCGACCAGCAGGACGAGCATCAAGATATCCAGGCCGTACCTCATGGCTGCACCTCTCTCGTCTCTCTTACCGAACGCTCCCAACCAGCCGGCACAGCCTCCTTCGGCAAGCTCTGCTCGACGATTTCCTGAGTCATGCGCACGTAGTCGTCCTCCGAGACGTGACCCTGACGCAAGACGCATGTGAAGCAGAGCCACGCATAGACGAGCCCAAAGAGGATGAATACGCTGGCCAGCCGCCCTTTCCAATCCGGTCTGCTCCTCTGAAAAATCATACCATCATCCCCCAGTTTCCTTTCCTCATGGATTCATATATGCTTTTCTTATTCGTTCTTTTCATCGAGCAGAACGACGCCCTGCGGCGGATTCTCGAGGATGGCCCCGACAACCCTGTGTGGAATGTAAGGCTCCTCCAGATAGGCAATGTCCTCTTCGGTCAGCGAGACGGCGAGTGCGCCAACTGCATCATCGAGATACTTCGTCTTTGTCGCGCCGACAATTGGGGTGGCAACACCTTTCGCCCATTCCCAGGCCAGAGCAATCTGTTGCATCTTGACACCATAGCGCTCCGACAGCTCATAGACACGCTCGACAATCTTCATGTCCTCCTGTTCGCTTCGGTCATATTTCCCCATGGCCACGCGATCGGTCTTGCCACGCAGGGAATCGGAACGCCATGTCCTGCGCGCCAGATGACCGGCTGCTAGCGAACTGTACGGCATCAATGAAACCTGCATCTGCTTACAGATGGGGATGAGTTCCCGCTCATCTTCGCGGTAGAGCAAGTTGTAGTGGTTCTCCATGACAGAGAACGGCGTCCAACCGTGCTGTTCAGCGATATGCTGCATGTTCATAAACTGGTACCCATACATCGCGGAAGCTCCGATGGCCCGTACCTTGCCGACCCGGACAAGCCCATCCAGAGCTTCCATCGTCTCTTCCATCGGCGTGTCATAATCGAAACGATGGATGATGTAAAGGTCCAGGTAATCCGTGCCGAGGCGTTTCAGGCTGCCCTCGATTTCCCTCTGGATGCCATTCTTTGAGAGACGGCCTTCATTAAAGTAGACCTTCGAGGCCAACACAACCTTATCCCGGGGAATATGATTGCGTTGCAGCGCCCGACCAAGGTACTCCTCCGACGTCCCGCTGCTGTAGCAGTTTGCCGTGTCAAAGAAATTGATGCCGAGGGCCAGCGCGTGGCAGATCACCTGCTCGCTCGCCGCTTCATCGAGCGTCCACGCATGCATCGTCGGCTTGCCAAAACTCATGCAGCCCAGGCATACGCGCGAAACCTCAATATCCGTCTTGCCCAATCTCGTGTATTCCATATTCCTGCTCCTTCATTCACCCTATTACTCAAAGATTCGCCCCCATCTGCTCTGCCATGTCGCCGAACTGCGAGTGCTCGACAAGCGAGCGCGAACCGCAGCCGATGCCGAGTACTTTGCCGACATCCTGCCATTCCATATAGCGGACCAGTGTGTCGTAGTGATCGACGAGTGCCGCCATCGTCCAATCGTCACGGTTGTAAGCCGTCGCGATCAGGATGGACTTCTTGCCGTGCAGCCTGCCCGTCCGCGAGTAGAAGCGGTCAACGATTGTCTTGAGCTGTGCCGACATGCCGAAGTAATAGAGCGGCGTCGTCAGCACGAGCAGATCTGCCTCCAGCATCTTCGGCATCAAGGCGTTCTCGATGTCGTCCTTCCAGATGCACGGGCCATCCATATGGCACTGGTCGCAGCCGCGGCACGGATGCGTCTCACTGTTGGCCGCGTCAAAGGTGAACACCTCATGGCCGGCCTGTGTTGCTCCTTTTGTGAAGCGGTCAGCCAGATAGATGGATGTTGATTCATCATGTGGATGAGGACTGCTCGTAATTACAACGATTTTCATGTTTTTCCCTCCCGAAATCTCACCTTTCTCATGCGCTGCCATACCTGAAGCATCCTTTTCCTGTCCCGTCAGTGCCGAAAGGCCACAGCCGCTGAGGAATACCGTCATGGCTCCCATGCCTGTCAGTTTCAAGAATTCCCTACGATTCATCAGAGCCGCCCCCTTTCTGCTTCCTCTCCAGTTCATAGATCATGTAGTCGATGCAGGAGAGCTTTTCCTGCGCTTCATGCAGAGCTGCCATGAGCTTGCATCGATGACGCTTGAGAAAGCAAATGCGCGCGGCATCGTCCGGCAACGATGAAAGCTCGCACCGGCAGGCATCGGCCTCACATATTCCCTGTTGATATCCGCGGTTCATTGATTTCAAATCCATATGCTTCCCTCATGCCGTCACTGAGCGTTGCGATCCATGCGCGCGCAGTCACCGACCTTCTCCCCCGTGACGAAGTACTCATACGTCGGGAATTCGAACAGGACAGGCTTGAACACGTGGTAATCGATCTTGCCTGCTTCGTTGAGGATCGTCTCACTTGCATACGTATTCTCAATGCGGCAGATGAAGTTGTCGAAGCCATCCAGCTTGTAGTCATCGATGACAGAACACTCAATCGAGACTTTGGCCTTGTCGATGAGCGGTGTCCCCTGCTCTCCGAGCGTATAGGCAAACGTCCCAGACTTATCGGTCTTGTTCCCGGAAACTACGCCCATATAG